>CAZBRN010000011.1:0-21312 GCA_964494545.1 uncultured Candidatus Saccharibacteria bacterium
ATCTGTGCTTCATCGAGGCTCATACCTTCAACTGCAAAGGCGATACCGAATTCGTCACCACCAAGTCGTGAAAGTACAGAATCCATAGGTACACCAATTCGCCCAAACCAGTCTGCAACAGTACATGCATATTCTAATATACGAGCAACATCTTTAATTCGAAGGTCACCAGCTTCATGGCCTTCCTCGTCGTTCAACTGTTTGAAGTTGGTGAGGTCTAGTAGCATCACCACAACTGTCTTGCCAGCTTCTATGAGCTTATTTGTATGCTCATGAAACGTATTTTTTTTGTAGAGACCAGTCATTTCATCAATTCGTGCGGAATGAGTGGCGGCATCAAGTTCTTCGCGAAGTTTGGCATTAGCAGCCTCTGCAACCATAAGTTTCCATGCAAGTTTAGCAATCGGGTCACCAGCATCTACTCGATGATATTCTGGCGTCATTGGAGGTTCCCACGAGTCGTATTGGGTGAATGGTGCGATTGGATATGTTTCGAAGTTTGAGTTGTCTGACATAAAAATTCCTCGGCGCGAACCGAGGAATATTGGAGAAGACTCTAATATGCCGTGGGTTCGCTACTAGCTCCATGTATTCCAAGCGACCATCTTGCGGAATACATTTCAACGCTGACTTATTATTAACTGCCGTATTCTATCAACTATACGTGATATTTGTCAATAGGTCTTCTGGTTAGTTTTTGTTTGGGTTTTTGGCGTACAAGGCATAGCCAATTGCTGTTGCAAAGGTGAGGCTCAGTGCGGCTATAACGGTGACGATGGATGACAATGATTGCCCTGTTACCGCTAGCACTGCCGGTGTGGTTGTTGAAGCTGACGACAATACTCCTGTTGGGGTGAGCGTGAGGGTATGCGTGTCAGTATCGCAGTATCGAGGAAGTTTGATGATAGAAGTATCTGAACTGCGAGAAGTGACCGATCGGAGAACATCGCGCTCTTCGTCTGTATCATGATGGTATCGTTCTTGCCCACAAACTTCCACAGTGTTGACTACACTTGATACTTGATTAGCAGGGATGGAGTAGGTGTCGTTGAAGATCCATGTTTCGGTTGTATCGAGTACTTCGTTTCCATTTGTGTCGCCTGATACGTAGGTTCCTTCACCGGTTATTGAGTCGAATACACCGATGTAGCTAAGCGGAGTATTGCCGGTATTAGTAACAGTAAAGGTGTAGGTAACGGTGCTACCAGCTGTTGCTGTTGAAGGACCAGACTTAACGACGTGAATTTGTGGGTTGAGGATGACGAGTGTGTGGCTATCGGTGGCGTCGACCACAACATCACTTGGGCTGGTGCCTGTGACGGTGACATGATTCACGACGTCGCTGTAGTCACCTTCTGGGATTTCATATTCTGCTGAGCAGTAGAGATATGCGCCAGGGGCTAATGTAGTGATGCCATCGAAACAGGTTTCGTTGATTGCGATATCATCAGAAATTGTGATGTCGTTGAGTACGGTGTTTCC
The DNA here is from genome assembly GCA_964494545.1 of uncultured Candidatus Saccharibacteria bacterium. Lineage (GTDB taxonomy): Bacteria > Patescibacteriota > Saccharimonadia > Saccharimonadales > AWTP1-31 > JAPLYT01. Next base: position 1,483 of record CAZBRN010000011.1, read on the forward strand.
TGTATTGGTGATTTGGAAATCATAGTAAACGGTATCGCCAATATGGGCTGTTGCAGGACCCCACTTGATTACTGCGATTGATGGAGTTTCGATGTCGGTGTTGGTAACAGGACATGTCTGTGTCAGGCCGATTGAGATGCTACCGGTGCAGTCTTCTGAGTACGATACTGTGTAGCCTTCGTGTTCGTTCTCATTGACGGCGTAATTGCCTTCATTAAGACCAATGGTAGTGCCCCACGCATTACCGGCAAAGTCTGAAACTTCTTGGCTATTGCCTGAAACGCCTAAGCTGAAGTCACTTGACTCGCTCTTGCCGCTATTATCGTTGATAACTACTTTTTTAACGATTAATTTAGGCTGTATGGCAGTGTTAGTGATAGTACAACTGCTGATCTCGCCAAGCTCAAGTACGGTAAGTAGAACTTTGGTTTCAACTGTACAATTTCCTGTTGCGCCAGTGAAGTCGTACCCAGGTTGCTGAACTTCGGAAATTACATGTTGGACGTTAGCATCAAGAGTATTGGTCTGACCGCTAGTAACGCTATTGCCATCGATGAAAAGTGGGAATGAGGAGACGGGAAGAGCGGTTCCATATGGGTTGAGGACGTTCTTGATGAGCGTAAACTGTGGTGCGATATCGTCATTGGTTACAACACAAGTTATATTTTGATTACTTCCAAGTACTACTGGATTAGCAACAACAGTTTGTGTCGCCGTGTTTGTACAAACGATACTCGTTTGCGTGTAACCGACATGTGCATCTTCGCTTACCGTGTAGGTTCCGGTAGGAACGGCAAAGGTAGTACCACTGTTTGAGCCAAGCACAGGACTGCCGGCTACATCAACGCCTGCATTTTTGAGGTGCAAGTTGAACTGGTTTGGAAGCGCTAACCCACCGTTGTTATTGACAACGTTTTTAACAATTTTGATAGTACCGGCGTCACGAGCGTTACATAACGTAACAAGTGTTGAAACGTTTGCGTTGACCGTAACATTGATAGGCAATGTGGTGCCTGCAGGATTTGCGCATGATTGATCTTGGTTTGAAGTATTGTACCAACCGGTGAAGTGGTAGCCTGCTGGCATTACTTCAGAAACTTGATGTACGCCTGTCAAGATGTTCGATTGTGTGTCGCCAAATGTAGTTGTCGTACCACCATCGAGAGTCCAGAACATATTATTTGCTTGGGCTTCGCTGTTTCCACTTTCATAGGTCCCATTGCCGTCTGCATCAAGTTTCTTCGCTACTAGAACGCCGCCACGAGTTGGAGTATTTATGAAAGTACAGCTGATAATATTGTTGGTTCCAACAGTCACGCCTGTTACTGCATTTCCCTGCTTGCCGCCATTATTAGCAGCACCAGTACAGCCTGCAGTAAGTAGGCTATATCCGGCTTGCTGGGTCTCGTTGATACTATACGTTCCGTCGTTAACTTTGACCGCTGGGGTTTTACCATTTGCATCAGTTTGTGTAGCAGCAGGATCAGAAGGTGAACCATTGACATCAAAAGTCCAGCCACTTGCCACGGTTTGATCACCGGTGGTATTGAGGTTGCCGTCAGCATCGATCAATTTCGTTGTAGTGATTGTGCCGCCACATGTTTGCTTGGCGAAGGTTGCAAGGTCGGCAGCAAGGGTAGAGAAATTAGATGTGATTACATCTGAGGTTGTGACATTGCCGGTATTAACATTGGGGCCTGAGATTGCTTGAAGCCGAGAAACGGTCGGGTTTCCTATACCGAGAGCAAGAATCCTAGTGCCACCAGTTTTGATAGCGTCAGCTTGCGTGACCGCAGGAGCTAAGTGTGCATTTGGTTGATCAGTATCTACACCACCACCATTACTTGTTGTTGGGTCGCCATCAGATGCAAAAATAATCAGATTTGGGTTTGCACGGTTTGGTAGTGTGCTCGATGCTTTTATGAGACCATCTTGCCAGTTCGTGTAACCACCATTTGTAGGGACGCCATTGATAGCTGCATTTACTGCACTTACATTACTGGTAAAAGGTTGGATTACTAAAGCAGAGGTTGCAAAACGAGTCACTGAGAATTCGGTAGGGGTACCGGCTAGCGCGTTTGTGAAAGATGTCAGTGCACTTTTCATCTGATTCATTTCGGTGTTACTAATGCTGGTAGAGTTATCAATTACAAGGGCGATATCAAGACCACAAGACTGACTTAGCGCAGGGTTTGTGACAGGGCCGGCTTGTGCAGCACGTGCAAGTGACGGATTAGCTGCGATCATTATGGTCGCAATAGGTGAGATTACCTGGAGGGCTAGAAATGATACTGCTAGTACTCCGTTTTTAATACGAGAAGCTACCGAAGCTTCTCGGTTTTGGTTGGTATTCGTGTGCTGCATATCTCTGATCCCCTTGAGTATGAATATTATTAATTTCAATATCCCACACAATTGTAAATAAAACAAGAAAAATGTTTAATATGCTTATGCTTAGAATTCGTGCAAAACGGTTATCTGTGCACCCAGGCCGTTTAATCGTTCGGCTAGATCTTCATAGCCCCTGTTAATGGTGTAGACATTTCGGAGAATCGATGTTCCTGGAGCAGCGAGCATCCCTATCAGGAGAAGACTAGCTGGCCGGAGGGCAGGCGGGCACACCACGTCGGCAGTGGTGAATTTAGTAGGACCATTTATATATATACGGTGCGGATCGGCAAGTTCTACGTTAGCGCCAATTTTTGTAAGCTCAGTATAGTAAATCGCACGATTTTCAAACATCCAGTCATGGATGAGTGTTCGACCTTTTGCCACGCAAACAATAGGTACGAAGTAGGGGATGTTATCGGGGTTGATTCCTGGCCAAAGATTTGGGTGAAGTTTATCTTTGAGTGCACGGAGCGAACCATTATGTTTCTGGATTTCGAGATCAACTAGATCAATCTCTCCATTCAATGCTTTGTATCTTTCAGACGTTGTATATTGTAAGCCCATAACACGAAGTTTATATAGCTCGAGAGCTATCCAATCGACAGGAACTCGTTTGATCGTAATATGTGAATTGGTCGTAACAGCTGCAGAAATAAAGAACATTGCTTCAATCGGATCTTCAGTCGGTGCAAAGGTCACATTCTTTTTGATTACGGGCACACCTCGTACGGTGAGGACCGATGAGCCGATACCAGAGATTTTTACCCCAATTTTTTGCAAGAAATAACACAGATCTTGGACCATATAATCTGCACTGGCATTTTGGATAATTGTGGTGCCATCAAAGCGGGAGGCAGCCATGAGCGCATTATTGGTAACAGTGTTACCGGCTTCATACAATATTACTTGCTCAGTTGGGAGATGTTTTTTGATCGATACTTTGTAGTGACCGGTAATTGCTTTTATATTCACGCCAAATCTTTCGAGCGCCAAAAGGTGGGGCTCTACTGAGCGTGTTCCGAGCTTACATCCTCCAGCGTAAGGAATTTCAAATGATGAATATTCATGAAGCAGTGGGCCTAGTAGCATAAGTACGCTTCGTGTTTTTCGGGCAGAAACCGCGTTGATCGCTTTAAGGTTCAGTTTCTCGGGGCGGCGGAGCTCTATATCATTACCAGGAAGCCATTTCACTTTGACACCAATACTTTCCAATACTTCGATAATTCGGTTAACTTCTTCGATACGTGGGAACGCTTTAAACCGGGTTACACCATAGTTAAGTAAGCTTGCGCAGAGCAGGGCGACGGCTGCGTTTTTACTTGTCTTGAGTGTTATGTCTCCTTTGAGCTCATGCCCACCTTCGATGCGGAGGTTGACGCCACCTTCACCGATTTGAATTAGCGGTTTATTGAGAACGTCACTAATACGCCCTAGGGTTTCGAGACTGAGATTTTGTTTGCCGTGTTCGATGCGATTTACTGCCGACTGGCTAGTGCCTAGGCGCTTCGCAAAAGCTGCTTGGGTCAATCCCCGCTCTTGTCGTATCTGGTAAATAAGGTTGCCGATTTTTTCATTGGTTGTAGTCATAAGTATCTAATATATACCTCGGAAGGTATCAATACAAGATCTAAGATGCACAAGCTTATTAGATGAAATTACAGTTATATTCCTTTTGGCCAGCGATTTATTACATCGAGTAAATAATCCAAATTCACTAGACCATTACTATCGGCATCACCTGCACTTTGAGCTGGCGCACAGGGTCCAAAGGTGTTGACGCCATAGCTACTTTGGAGCAGATTATTTGTTCCACCGCCTGCGTTAATGCCATATACCCACACTCTATGAACAGCTCCATCGAATGGGTTAATGGGGTTACTAGGATCGGTCATTGATTTATAGAAATCGTGATATTCGCCCATCCCATAATTTCCTTTCGGTGTGAAGAAATGAGCCCGTGCGTAGGGATGTGTATCGCAGGTATCGGCGTGGGCGCCAAAGTATTCAGTCCACATTATTGAAGAATTTATGCCTGACCAACTTTTTGGCACTTTGATATAGTCGATTTGCGTCTCAACTCCAGTAGTCAGGTCGGTAACGTACCCATCCCACCAAGTACCAGCGGCGTCAGAGTTTTTACCGATAACAGTCCTGAGTCTGTATTGGTGTCCAAGAGTCCAGTTGTAGGGTATACGACAACTGGTCCCTGTGCCTGCACCACCGTCAAAATTACCATATTCAATCTTGCAATTTCCGGGTGTTGCATCGATGGCTGTACTAAATATCGAGAATACTGCAACTTTAGTATTGTATTGCCCGCTGACGGTATTACCCATATTTTGCAGTCCAATATAGCCGCCATCGCCATTCAAAAAGCCGAATTTATGAGACCAAAAGTAAGTGCCTGTAGCTGATACATCTTCGATCACTAGATCGTGCTCAAGCTCTGTGAAGGCCGTCGTAGCTGGCTGGTTCCATAACCACGAAGTATAGGTTCCTGTTGGGTTTACGGCTGCATGACTAAAGACAAATAGAATCGCTCCGATTGATCCAAACGCAATAGTTATTGCAAATCCAAGAATAAGTTTCTTTTTTCTTGAAAATCTTTGAGTTAGACCTGTCGAGTGAGTTTTTACCGTTGTTGATTTAGATTCTTTTCGTCATCTTATGTATTGGTCAATCATAGCATAATTACGGATATGCTTATGCGAGGTCACGCTCAGTCTTCCTAGTTTCAACATTCTTCGATATACTGGAAACTATGATCTAACTACTCTTCTAACCACTCTTATTTTCCCAGAAACTAACAACATATGACAAAGGGGCAGGTTATGAATGATTCACAAATCACCGATTTAATCGCAGCAGAAGTAAAGCGCCAAACCGAGGGACTCGAGATGATCCCAAGTGAAAACCATACATCAGGTGCAGTGCTCTCGGCTCTCGGCTCTCGACTAACCGATAAATATTCCGAAGGATATCCGGGGCAACGCTACTATGGCGGCTGTGACGTAGTAGACAAAGTTGAAAACTTAGCTCGCGATCGAGCAAAAGAATTATTTGGCGTGACTCATGCCAATGTCCAGGCCTACTCTGGTAGCCCTGCTAATCAAGCAATTTATTACGCGTTAGTAGATCCTGGTGATACCGTCATGGGCATGAGCTTGTTCTATGGTGGCCACATGACCCACGGACTCAAGGTAAATTTTTCGGGCACCTATTATAAATCCGTTCAGTACACTACCGACAAAGATGGCTTCATGGACTATGACGCCATCGAAGCACTCGCTCAAAAAGAAAAACCAAAACTGATAATGGCCGGCACCACTGCGTACCCAAGAATTATCGATTGGAAACGGCTCCGAGAAATCGCCGATTCTGTAGATTCGTTTTTGGCCGCAGACATATCACATATTGCAGGATTGGTTGTTGCCGGTGTTCATCCATCTCCAATTGGTATCGTTGACGTCACAATGACTACCACTCACAAAACGCTTCGTGGACCTCGAGGTGCATTACTGCTAGCTAATGGGTTACCATCGAACCCCCTCAAAAAGCCTGAACGAACCGCCGAAAATATCCCATCACTCATTGACCGAGCAATTATCCCCGGACTTCAAGGTGGACCACATAACCACCAAACTGCTGCAATCGCAGTAGCCCTCGGCGAAGCGTTGAAGCCTTCGTTTAAAGAGTATGGCAAGCAGATAGCGGTGAATGCCAAAAAACTTGCAGCTGAACTTACCGACCGAGGCTTCCAACTGGTTACGGGCGGTACCGATAATCACCTTATGGTCATCGACCTGACTAATAAAAAACTCAGCGGGAAACAGGGTGAAAAAGCGTTAGGAAAAGCTGGAATTACCGCCAATAAAAATACTGTTCCGTTTGACCCCCGCACATCATACGACCCAAGTGGCGTACGACTGGGTACTCCAGCTCTCACTACACGGGGCATGAAAGAAGCAGAAATGGTCAAAATCGCTGAGTGGATTAAAAACGCACTCGAACATCAAGATGACGATTCATATTTGGAATCTCTCCACGCAGAGATTACCAAATTTGCTGCCGATTTCCCGTTGCCTAGCTAAATCACATTCTCTCTCCCTGTTAGAGGAGAAACCTTTTAATTTTTTAATTGATATAAATGAGTTCGGGTTCTTGTTGTAAGGTGATCTTGAATTTCGCCTGTACTTCGCCGATGATTCGATCTCGGAAGGTTATTAAATCGATTGTTTTCTCGGCTTTTTCGTTGACGAGCACTAGTGGTTGTTTGTGCCAGGTGGCCATGCCAGTTTTTCGGTCATGGAAGTTTTTGAATCCGGCCGTTTCGATCAGCCATGCGGCGGGTACTTTTACCATGCCAGTTTTCGTCGGCCAGCCTGGGATGTGAGGATACTTCTTTTGAAGTCTCGTGTAAGTCGCCTTTGAAATTATTGGGTTGGCGAAAAACGAACCATTGTTAGCCACGACGGCTGGGTCAGGGAGTTTGCTCATGCGAATCGCAATCACAATTTCTCGAATTGTTTTGACCGATGGATTTTGTATATTCATATGTTCTAGATACGTTTGGAGTGATGCATAGAACGGAGGTTCAGGCGCTTTCGTGGTTAGAATAAATCGCAGGGAAGTTATAAAGAACCGACCGCGATCTGATTCTTTGAAACGACTGGTGCGGTAGCCAAATGTACACGAGTCTGCCGGTATGGTAACTATCTTTTTAGTCTTTTTATCGTATGCTTCGACGCTGTCGAGTGTATCGGCAATTTCTTGGCCATATGCCCCTACATTTTGAACGGGGGTTGCGCCTGCTGTGCCTGGGATTAATGATAGTGCTTCGATACCATGTAGGCCTTTTTTAACTGTTCGAGCTACAGCATTATCCCAATTTTCACCGGCACCGATTTCGACATAGCTTGATTCGTCGTCAAGCTGTCGAATCGAAAAGCCTTTAATCTTGTTTACCATCACAAGACCTGGGTAGCCGGCATCACTCCAGACGATATTACTTCCCCCGCCAATCATCATGGCTGGAATTTTTTGTTCGTCAGCCCATGCAAGCGCAAAAGGGATATCGGTCTTGTCGGTTATGTTCACGAGATATGCCGCTTTGCCACCGAGGCGCATGGTGGAATGTCGCGATAGATCGGCATTTTTATAGAACTTCATACTACAATCTTAAAGCTTGTGGCTAAAAAGCGAAAGAAATATAGACCAAAGCCGGATGATTTCTTTTCTTGCCCGGATTTGCCGAACAGAGTAAAATATAGTAATGAGTGAGAAAAAGCGGGCGGACCAACCATATCGATTGTTAGGTGAAAATCTCAAATCACGCCGTCAAAAACTCAATCAAACCGTACCTGAAGTATCAGGAGCTGTTGAAATCGATGCCACTACTCTCGAGAGAATTGAATCCGGAGAGCAACGCCCCGCCGAAGAAATCCTGGCATTACTTATTAGTTATTTTGACCTACAAGAAGAAGATGCCGTTTCGTTGTGGCACCTTGCTGGGTATGATGAACGTCGGACCGCGTCTTCTCCATCTTCTACGACTACGTTTGAGCTCAATCAGCCAATCGCTATGATGATGCCTGTTGACCTCCGCGTAGTCTATACCGACATGGTCCATGTAACTATAAACAATTTTGGTGTAGTTATGAACTTCATGCAAACTGCCGGCCAAGGTTCTCAACCATTGGCAATTTCACGAATTGGGATGAGTAAAGAACACGCCCGATCTGTACTCGAAATTCTTGAGCGATCCTTGAAACAATCCGACGATGCCAATAAACCAAAACAGCTCCATAAGCCATCACCCCTCAAAAAAACTGACAAATCTGACAAACCAAAAGATAAGTAACAGTCATGCACGAAATTACACCTGACCAAGACTTCGAACAAAGCAAGTCTGTTTCTGAGACTGCAGTTGTGACTACAAAGAAAAAATTATCACGTAGCGAAAGAAATCCCGTTCGCTGGCACTATGAAAGACTAGGTTCAATTGTGGCTGCCGGTGTCTTGCTCGTGGCGCTTGCTGGAATAACTGCGCAGCATGTAGTTGATAATGGTAGACGGTCGTTTGCGACCGAAATAGACGGTGCTACCGATAAAGCAACCAAATTTTACGATGGAACACAGACTGGTTTTGAGGAAGCAAAAAAACGATTTGATGAAGCCAAGAAACAGTGTGCAATCATAGACGATTTGGCCCCACAAATTGGAGCGATTGCTGATGCAATTGGTCCTACTCCTGCCAGTGGATCAACTACAACTACTATTGTCGAGCAACAAATAGCAATTGCTGAACCAACTCCTACTTCGCAACCATAATAAGTCGCAAGATTTACAGTATCTCAACAGGTTACAGAAAGGTAAAAATATAGTATAATCAAGATTAACAGTCATCCTGTAATGGGGGTCCCCGAAAATGCTCGCATTTTAAGGGGAAAAGGAGTTGGCTGTTTATGTTTCTAAAGAGTGCTTCAGCAGGCATCGCCTTCTGAACACTCAGAGAAACATAAACTCACACAACGACGTGCACCCGTAGCTCAGTGGATAGAGCATCTGTCTTCGGAACAGAGGGTCGGCGGTTCGAATCCGTCCGGGTGTACCAGGTGAAATTTAAGCCACTCCTTATGGAGTGGTTTTAATTTCAGCTCGATTCTCGAGCACGGATTTGAACCGCAGGTTCGGTGGAGCGAGGACGCGCACAGATGCTTGCATCGCGCACGCCAAAGCGGAAAAGGACGAAGTCCGCTATCCTTCCGGGTGTACCAAGCATAATCATTTTAATCTTCATGTTTTGTTGTTTTCTATTCTTTTAGAATGATATTATTACAATATGATATCAACTTTTGGATCGACCTTGGCTTTTGCAGTAATATTTTGGTGGTTTGTGGTGGTACTAATTGCATACGCTATTATTAAATCTACCGGTATTAATAATAAAGGTTTTAATAGCTCTGACAACCATTCTGTTATCAAAACAAAACACTCTATAAAAAAAAGCATACTCATTGGTATTATTGCTGGGTTGGCTCCAGTATTAATTCTTATAATTATAATACTTCGTAATTACTAAATTAGAAGTGTTCTAACATGGACTATAATGCTGTACCAATGAAAAGGCCGAGCATAGTGCTCGGCCTTTTCATTGGTAGGCTCCAGAATGGAGCCGAGAACCGCCGCAGGCGGTGCGGTCGACAAAGCCACGCGCAGGAATTCATTCCGAGAATGGCTGTAGTCGTGCTCTTTCCGTCCGGGTGTACCAATTCAAGCACCCTCCGTAAGGAGGGCTTTTGAATTGGTAGATTCGCATTGCGAATCCGAACCGTAGGTTCGATCACAAGCCACTCTCGCAGGAGCTTGCTCCGAGAAAGTGGCGCAGGGAGTAGCGAAGCGTTCATCCGTCCTAGTTCGTATAGAACTCAAGTTTGCCGTTAGCGTAGCCTTCTGGGGCCGGAGAGGAACTCTCCTGTCCCAGAAGTAGCCAACACATTCTGTCTGCAAGGTTCGGTTTAACCTCTCGATGTGGCATTGTAGTTGGGTCGGTGCAAGTGGAAAACAAAGCTCAATTTACCTTGTTCTTATCGATTATTACTTTTGTCACCAATGCTGCAGGGCAGACGGTATATCCGTAAGAACGTTGTGCCTCAGGATTGCGTGGTTTTAGCCCACGATGATCGAGCGCCAACGCTCCGGCAAATGTACCTGCAGTGTAAAATCTATCGATTGCTTCGACTAACGTCCCGACCATGAATATATCTCGTCATTAGTATTCCAGTAGGAGCTGCCCGGCTTCTTGGGCTTCGCGTTCGGCAATTTCGCCTTCGTCGTATGCCATGAGTGGGACACTTGGGTCAACTCCCTCGAAGCCGTAAACAGGAAATAATGTAGTTTTGGGTATATGTGGTGTATTCATGGCGTCAGTATGCCAGCAACAATTATAAATTTCAGTGAATACTTTTTCACTGAAGAATTGTGATACCGCTCAGTTTTGTTTGAATCTGCTATCATACAGGTATGAGCGCACTATCGTCAGAAAACAAAAAGGCCAGGATTCGGAAAGAACTTACGGATGCCGGAATGAATAGCTATGGCTTTTTGAAAGCCGAAACAAGACATTTGCCATCAATAATTCACGATACCGAAACGATTGGCGCCGCAATCTATGGCCGCGCCGAAGAAGGTGGTAGTGGTATGCTGGTAGCTACCTCTAGTCGGCTGTTGTATCTTGACCATAAACTCTTTTTCCGTAAGACTGATGAAATTGCATATGATGTAATTAGCGGTGTTAGTACGAATAAACAGGGGAAGTACAATAGTATTACCGTTCACACAAAGCTAGGTGACTTTAGTCTTCGTTTTGTAAACGATAAAAGTGCCAGACGATTCGTCCGATATATCGAAAAAAATCAGGTAGAGCGAACTGCTGCAGAATCTGCAAAAATAAAAAACCCTGCCGCTACTTCCAAAACGTCACAGGTGGTCATGGCGGGGGATATTGAATTTTCACAGGCAGCAAAAATATTTTTGTCGTCTCATAATGCTGGCGTTCTCTCTACGGTTGGTGCAAATGGCGAAGTGCATGGCGGCCTCGTGTACTACACGCTTGGTGTCGATAATGCTATTTTCTTCGCCACAAAGAACCAAACGACCAAAAGTATTCAGATAAGTGAAAATCCTAACATAGCTTTTACTATTTTTGACGCAAACGAGATGCAGACAATTCAGATTTCAGGCACGGCGCATGTGGAGCAAGACTCAACGCTCGCCAATGAAATTAAGGGGCAAATCTTACGTCCACACTTCGCAGGAACGCATGTAACCATACCGCCGATATTGCATATTTCAGCTGGTACTTTTGTGGTCTATTGCATAAAACCAACCAGATATTCTTATCACGACTATAAAACCTGGATGTAGGCTCTGAGCACACTTTGGGATACCAAGCATAACCGCTATAATAGCAGGTAATGGCAGTATTAGACGTAACTCAAAATGATGATGTATCATTATCGCCAAAACTGGTAAGTCCAGCTGCACTAGGGGTGGTTATTTTGCTGCTCATAAACTTTTTTACCGAACAGACGTTCACTTCCAACAGGAACTTGGTGTTTGGTATCGCTGCTGGCTTATCGATCTTTGCAATCAGCCACTTTATTCCATTATTAAAATTTGGTAAATCTCACGCATTTTATTTATATTCATACCACTGGATTTTGGCTGCACTACTGATATTCATCGTACCGGTACTGTCCTACTATTTGTATCTTTGGGTAATGTTGATTTATATGGCTGAGTTTTTCTATCAAGCTAAAGGCACTGTCTTAAGCGGGACTTCGCTTTTGGCGGCTATGGTTTTGGGTACATTGTATCAATACAACGGCTTAACGCGCGATTTACTTTTTAAAATAATCCCACAATTTACCATTATTATCATCGTAAATCTAATTCTCACACGTCTCGCATTTGGCAATAGAGAATTACGTAAAAAGATGTCTGAGAAAGTTGTTCGTGCAGAATATGAACACGGTCGTTTATTAGCCCTCATAAACTCAATGAGCGACGCAGTAATCGCGGTAGACGATGAGGGTAAAATTACTACCTATAATGCCGCTGTGCTTGACTTGCTTGATACCAACAAAACACTGTCAGATGTCTTAATTAACGACGTTTTACTTCTCCAAGATGCAAAAGGAGAAGCCATTCTTCCGTTTGATTTAGCAAACGATACCAAGCATATAAAAAAGACATCCGACTATCACATTCCGCTTGATGGGAATGACCATGTCGACCTCGATATCAATATAAGTCGTATCGGATCCTCAGGATTACTTGCTAAGCAACAGGGCTATATTTTACTACTCCGCGATATCACCAAAGAGAAATCTCTTGATGAAGAACGTGATTTGTTCATATCCGAAGTTAGTCATGAGCTACGAACGCCAATTACTATCGCCGAGGGCGAGATGTCGATGGCTGTCATGCTGGCCGAAAAACCAGAAATTGACATAAAAGCGGTCAAAGAATCGGTCGTCCGTGGGCATGATCAAATCGTATTCTTGGCTGATATGGTTAATGATCTCTCGGCACTTTCACGGGCTCAGCGTGACGATATCCAAATGGACGTTGAAACATTTAAGGTGCCAGATGTCATGAACGAGCTACTTACGACGTACAAACCTCAAGCTGAAAAGCGCGGTTTGTGGCTCAAACTCGAGATGGCGCCGGTACTCCCCGATATCTCCACATCACGTCTGTACTTCCGTGAAATTTTGCAGAACTTTGTGACAAATGCAATCAAGTATACCGACCACGGAGGCATCATCATCAAATGCCAAGCTATCGACAAGAACAATATCATAATCGACGTTATCGACACCGGTGCAGGTATCTCAAAGACCGAGCAGTCCAAAGTGTACGATAAATTCTGGAGATCAGAAGATCCGTATACTCGATCAACTGGTGGTACTGGTCTGGGCTTATTTATTACAGCCAAGTTGGCTCATCGAATCGGTGGTACGCTACGGCTCAATTCTAAGCTCAAAGAAGGTTCAACCTTCTCACTGATCCTACCGGTGACAACAACTAAATCTGCCGATCAAAGCAATGTCGTAAAGAATGAGATAGCCCGCTTGTTTGAATAGTCACCCTCGGGTACACGAATTTTCCACAGATGTGGTACAGTTTGTTGAATGAAAGATATTAAAACATTTGAAGATGTTGATGAGGTACTTGCAGAGTATATCCCGCCACTTCGATCTTTCCGCACGGCTTATACACTCGATACTATGCAGGCGCTGATGGCGTCACTCGGAAATCCGCAAAATTCGTATAAAACCATACACGTTGCAGGTACATCAGGGAAGACATCAACTGCATATTTTATGGCAGCGTGCTTACGAGCCTCTGGTAATAACGTAGGCTTAAGTGTTTCACCTCATGTAGATAACGTTAATGAACGGGTGCAGATTAATCTACAGCCACTCGACGTGCAACGCTACTGCACGCAATTTTCAAAATTTATATCACTCATTGAGAAACTAGATTGTAAGCCAACCTATTTTGAACTCTTGATCGCCTTTGCATTTTGGCAATTCGCAGAAGATAAGGTTGACTACGCGGTCATCGAAGTTGGCCTCGGTGGGTTACTAGATGGCACGAATGTTATCACAAGGTTCGATAAGGTCTGTGTGATCACCGATATCGGTTTAGACCATGTTGCTGTTTTAGGTAACTCACTTTCTGGTATTGCCGAACAAAAAGCCGGTATTAGTGGGCCCGGAAACCATGTATTCTGTTTTCAGCAATCTGAAGAAATAGATCAAGCGATAAAGAAGACGGTTGAAGTACGCGGGGGTGTTCTTCACCCGCAGAAAGTACCCGAAACCTCACCCAACAGCGCCGGGTTGGCACTGTTTCAGATGCGAAACTACTCACTTGCCAAAATAACCTATGATTTTGTAGCTAAACGAGATGGGCTAATGCCGCTCACCACCGAACAAGAATCATCGGTCATGAGTACGTATATACCGGGACGAATCGAAATTATTGAGCGAAATGGCAAGACACTCATACTTGATGCGGCTCATAACGCTCAGAAAATGCAGACTCTCGTGCCGAGCATACAACATAAATTTCCTCATCAAAAATTCGTCGTATTATTCGCTCTTCTAAAAAGTAATGATTCAAAAATTCATGACGTACTCAAAGCTCTTCTACCCATAACCAATCATCTTATTATTATTGATTTTGTAGGTCGCCAAGACCTTCGTAAACGGTCTACTTCGCCGAGCACTCTCGCTCACGAAGCTAAGCAGTTAGGTTTTACTGCAGTTGAGATACTGCAAGATACCGATCAAGCATACGCTCGACTCATGTCACTCGCAGGGAGCCATGCCCTCATCACTGGCTCCTTCTATCTTCTGCATGACATACACGCTAAAATATTAACCACATGATTCGTTTTATTGCCACCATTGATGGCTAACGTGGAATCGCCGATGACCATGGTATTCCTTGGCAGGGCAAAATTCCTACCGATGTGGCTCATTTTCGTTCTTCTACTATTCATGGCATTGTTATGATAGGTACTGGATAGTATAACGAACAGACCAAACCTCTCTCCGAACGTCGAAATTTGGTAGCTACTTTATTAGCGGGTCAGCATCGATATGGTTTTGAAAAAGTTACTGACATTTGTGATTTTTTGCTACATGCCAAAGAATATATTTGGGCTGGCGGAGGTACCGGACTTTTTGAGAGCGTAATGGATTTGGCGGATGAATTGCATTACCTTTGGCCTTGCCCCAAGTGATGCTCGAATGACGCCAATTACGAAGTAACAGGTCTATCGCCAATGGGCCAAGAACTATGATTCCTATGTAGTCATGTATGAGGTTGAGTGGTATCTGCATGATATATATGATTATATAGCCCGCCTTTAAGCATTAGCGGAATACGTATGATTACAGTATACACCCCTATGGTATCTATTCTTGGGTAGATACATTACGGTTGCCAGAACAGGGGTGATATGGTATCATTTCCAAGTTACTTTTCTTGAAATGTAGCGCGGGCCAGTAGCTCAGCCGGTTAGAGCACCTGCCTCTTAAGCAGGGTGTCGAGGGTTCGAGTCCCTCCTGGCCCTCCAAAATAAGAAACCACCTGAAAGGTGGCTTTTTATTTTGGAACCAAGTGCCTCAATCTCACGACACACCAAAAGGGTGTCGAGGGTGAGCCATGCCACTGGCATGGCTCAAGGCAATCTTCTGGACGTAACTTGTTGCATGCCATGAAGTTGCGGGGTCGCCGAAGGTGACCGAGTCCCTTCTGGCCCTCCAATATAATATATTGACACAGAAGTCAATTCTGGTATACTGAAGTTACAGCACCTCACTTGGACGAAAGTTCTCGTGAGGTTTTTTGATGGTAAAATATACTCATGAAGAGAATTGTGCTGATTGATGGCGAGAACTTTGTCTATGGTTTGCGTACCCTCCTGGGTGATGAAGAAAAGGCACCACGTTCCGCAATCGATAGTCTAAATATGCGCGCTATGCTTGATGAGTTATTGGCCGACAATCCTGTAACCACCTTCTTGTGGTTTGGAGCCCGTTTAAGAATTTATGATCAGACTGCGGAGTTACTAAAAAAATCTCAGGCTGCAGTCAGAATCCAATCATCATTTGTAAACCGAATCCAGCAACAGAAAATACAATTTATTAAAGTTGGGTACCTGCGTGCTCGCGAATCTGAACCATGTCCAGACTGTGGACATCAAACTTGGAAGCTTGCTGAGAAGGGTGTGGATGTCGGAATGGCTGTCCGAATGCTTACTGAAGCAGATAAAGATACAGAAATCGTTGTTATTAGTTCTGATACTGATTTTGTGCCAGCACTTAAAGCTGCAAAGAAGCTTGGTGGAAGGCTTATGTATGTTGGCTTCGAAAATAGGCCGATCTCAGCTCTTTCTCGATCATCGGATACTACTCGGACAATAACATTACCTCTTATTCAAAAACACTATCAGAAAAAGTAGTTCCAATAAGCCCGACGATGGCCCTCCAACTAAAGAAGCCTCCGAAAGGAGGCTCTTTTAGTTGGATAGCGGGCTCAAGCATACGACACACCAAAAGGGTGTCGAGGGTGAGCCATGCCACTGGCATGGCTCAAGGCAATCTTCTGGACGTAACTTGTTGCATGCCATGAAGTTGCGGGGTCGCCGAAGGTGACCGAGTCCCTCCTGGCCCTCCAATTCGTCTATCCTTATAAGACGCGAAAGCGTCTCATTTGATATACTACATATGTAAATGAAAGGTACCTTATGTCATTCCAGGCTTATTTAGATAATATTGAAATCAAGACCGGTAGAACCCCGAGTGAGCTTATAGCACTATCACAAGCAAAAGGTTTTGGTCCCGACACCAAAGCTGGCGAGATAGCAGCATGGCTTAAGCAGGATTTTGATCTTGGCCATGGGCACGCCATGGCGATGGTCCATGTTATAAAGCGAGGGCCAGCGATTGGCGATAAACATGTAAATAGTGGTAGCACGCACAACGACGACACCAACGAGCTACGGCTCGATGGTATTAAAAATCGATAGCCTCAGTAATGGGAGTGCTGTATTTGGTATGATTAAACCATGACAAAGTTAATAATAAATGAAGATTGTGGTAACGCTCCTAAGAAGCAATATATAAAGAACTTTCTGATAGCGATAGCAAACGCCAATATTGAAGCTGTTGCTGGTATGCTCGATCAAGATGTCCGCTTGGATATTCCAGGGCAAAGGTCGTTGCACGGAATAGATTCTGTTAGGCGGTTACTGATTTCAGACGTAGGAGACGGAGAAGCGCTCGAGCTAGACATTCATAACATCCTGAGCCACGGTAGTAGATGTGCGGCTAACGGCGTTCTGAAACATAAAGACGGTAGAGAAGTATCATTTTGCGGTGTCTACGTCTTTAGTAGTCACAGCAAAGACGCTAAGCTTACGGATATTACTGTCTACTCGATTGTATCAAAGTCTGTAACAAAGAAATAAGGACCCTCGTTAAACTATACGTTGCTGATAACCAGTTATAAGAGCAGCAACTGCATAATTGATAAGACGAATACGGTAGGTGTATACTTTTGGCATAATAAGGAGTGTAATTAATGATTATAAATATAACCGCCGTCTTAGTAGCGACGCTAGCTGAATTCGTCATAGGGGCTATCTGGTACATGCCAATTTTTGGAACGTTGTGGGGTAAAATCCATGGAATTGAAAAACTGAGCAAAAAAGAGCAAGAGCAGGCACAAAAAGACATGATGCCGCTATTGGCAGTACAGATTGTTATTACATTCATTACAACTATTACGCTCGCAAAACTTTGGACATTGCTTCCTGCATATTCTATCTATTCACTCGCGTGGCTTGGTTGGATTGGCTTTGTTGTCCCAACCCAAATAGCAGCTATTATCTTTGGTGGAACAAATCCAAAATGGTTTGTTCAAAAGGCGTTTATCATGTCATCTGGTTCACTAGCGTGTCTCACGGTAGCCGCTGCTATCATTGACGCAATCAAATAAAAAAGATGGCTGAGAATAAAACCAAACCAACTGATGTACATGTCGACTCGTACATTGATGCTATTTGTTCGGACTCTCGGCGAGATGATTCGCGAAAGCTACTCGCCTTGATGGCTGAGGTAACAGGTGAGCAGCCGGTCATGTGGGGCACTAGTATCGTAGGATTCGGTAAGTACCATTATAAATACGTTAGTGGACGAGAAGGGGACTCCTTAAAAGTCGGATTCTCGGCTCGAAAATCTGCACTAACGGTATATTGTTTGGGATTTTATGCCAGCGATGGTGAAAATAATCTCCTTGTAAAAAAACTAGGCGAATGTAAGACAGGAAAAGGATGTCTCTATATTAAGCGACTTACGGATATCGATTTAGCCGTATTAAGACAAATGATTCACAATGCCTATAATTCATCTCCGGAGTATGCCGCATGAATGCTCAAACCGTCGCCTCTTACCTTCAGACACTGACTCCTGAACAGAGAAAAGTTATTAATCATCTACGTTCAATCGTTCAATCAACCGCACCTGATGCAGTAGAATCTATAAGTTATGGGTTGCCCGCCTATAAATTTAACTCTAAACCACTCATTTACTTCGGAGCGTTTAGAAGTCATTACAGCATATTCCCAACATCTGGCCCAATAGCATCACTCAAGGATGAACTCAAAGATTTCGCTACCGCAAAAGGAACCATCCAGTTTACTTCCGAAAACCCCATAAGCGATAACCTTGTTAAGAAGATTATCCGTGCACGTCTAGAAAGCATCTAGTAATCTTGAGTTGGTTTACACACTTAGTTTAAGATTGGTATACTTTATTCATGAATACGCTTACGCCTCCTGATCTTGGTGAATTTCACACCGACGATGATCCCGGTATTCAAGCAGAACTTTTTCCTGGGACCGAGTTTACTTTGGCGTCAGAACAGGCTCGCATATCTGAGTGGCAGAGAACTGGAGAGTGCACCGGGCCAACTCATATCGGAATGATCGAAATTAGTCCTGTAGCGCTTGAAGCTATTAAAAATGAGTTAATGTTTGATTATTATAATCTAGACCCCGAAATCTTAAGCGAAGATAGTGACCTTGCAGCATTTGCAGCAAAGCGCTTTAATGTGCCGTTATTGAGTGAGGAAGTACGTAGTGCATTGCGGGGACTGCAAGAGGCATTTACTGACCTTACCCAGCAGGATATGGGTCGCAGTGATTTAGCGACTACATACGAGCAGGTTGAATTGTATCTGTATGCTGGTATGTACAAGCCCGATGATGACCCTCATATTGACCTGACAAATGGCTTTTTTACTCCTAGATATATAACAACTATAGCGGGGCCATCGACTCGTTTCTATACGGGTAACATCCAATACAAGAATTTTAATTCAGACGGCGATTACGACTCTGAAGAGCCACTTACAAATGATTCAGTTACAAGCGGCACAAACGTAGTCGACCGCTTCGCACGAGATTGTGACCCGCATAGTGTACCTGTTGATGGTGACGGGGAATTTAGACTTACACTCATTTCTCAGTTTATTCCCAAGCAGCCTGAATCGTATCAAACACTTTAAGTCCTGAATAGTAATAGTATGCACACCGAAATAGAAGCCAAATGGCTCAACATTGACCATGATGAATTGCGAGCAAAACTCAGGGAAGTAGGGGCTGATTTGATTCAGCCAGAGAGACTCATGATTCGAAACATCTATGACTACCCCGATTTGCGTCTAACAGAGAAGAAAGGCTGGGTCCGTGTGCGGAACGAAGGCGACAAAGTAACGATGAGTTTTAAGCAGCAAAACGATAAGTCACTTCACGGTACAAAAGAAGTCAATTTGGTCGTTGATTCGTTCGACGAGGCCGACGCTTTTTTGTATGCACTCGGCTTGAAATGTAAGTCAACCCAAGAAACAAAACGCGAAAGTTGGAAGATTGGTAGTGTTGAGATTGAACTTGATACATGGCCTTGGATACCGCCATATGTCGAAATCGAAGCCCCATCGGAATTTGAATTACACGATGTTGCGAGAGCACTAGGGCTTGATGAGACGGAAGGGCTTCCCGGAGCAGTCAGTGTAGCTTTTAGAGATATATACGAGCTTGCACCAGGAGAATTAAACACATGGGAATCTATAACCTTTAGCCCTGTTCCTGCTTGGTTGACTGCTAAAATCAAAAAATAACTTCGCATTTTGTAATTACGAGCAGGGAGCATTACAATAGAAGGTAATATGCTTAAGCTTTCAGAAAATCAAAAAGGCTTTATACCTATGATGATCGCAATTCTTACGATAGTTTTTGCCGTTATTTTGTTTGCATTTCTAAAAGTAAAAGCCAACAATTAGTTAGACAAAACTCTA
>CAZBRN010000012.1:0-21210 GCA_964494545.1 uncultured Candidatus Saccharibacteria bacterium
CGAACTTTATATCATCTGTAACGCGTCGACTCGACTTCCGTTAATGTATTGAATGGTGAAACTCATCTGTTATTTTAACAGATACCAGTACCTAAAGCAACCTACATACCTATACCAACATTTCTCTCCGAGAGACACTTCATGGGCTAACTAGGTACGCCCATTGCGTTCGCAGATGCTCTCGAATAGAAAAGTTGGCGCGGCAGTAGCCGTAGGCTTGCTCGTTTTGAGAGAACTTTAAGCGTAGCCGGTGTGGTCACCTGCAGAAATGCGATATATATGCAGTTCAGGCAGGTGACCCTCCGCGCGTAAGCGGTTCTCGAAAGAGAGCTTGTCGACGGCTTTTAGGCTGCGACTTTGAGTTCTTCTGCAGTTTCAAGTTCTTCGTCGTCTTCGACATAGCCGGTTCCTACAGGAATTCGGCGACCGAGGATAACGTTTTCTTTGAGGCCGTAGAGGTGGTCAACTTTTCCACTTGTTGCAGCAGCGATCAAGACACGAGTAGTATCCTGGAAGCTGGCAGCACTCAAGAATGAATCAGTTGAGAGTGAAGCTTTGGTGATTCCAAGAAGGAGCTGGTTGTATTTAGCTGGCTTCTTGCCATCTTTGATGAGTGCTTCGTTGGCTTCGACGACAGCTAGCTTGCTGACGACGTCACCAGTAACGAATTCACTATCTGCGGCTTCTTCGATTTGAACACGACTGAACATCTGTCGAACGATGATTTCGAGGTGCTTGTCAGCAATGTTTTGACCTTGCTGAGCAAAGATACGAAGAATTTCGTTCATGATGTAGCGTTGTGTTGCTTCTACGCCTTGGAGCTCAATGAGTTCGTGAAGGTTGATAGAACCGTTGCTGAGTCTTTGTCCAGCCACAACTTGGTCACCGTCTTTGACGACAACTTGCTTGTAACCAGGGATTTCAAACTTAACGACGCTTTGTTTTGCAGGAGTGATGATGATAGCTTTTTTGCTAACTTCGGCTTTTCCGGCAATTGGAGCGATGACTGGGTCTGCGCCTTCGTCACCACTTGCAACGACATCACCGATAGCAACATCGCTACCACTGGCGATTTGAGCAGTTCGGCCTTTGAGTGCAAGCTCGACTTTACTGCCTTCGTCGGCGGTGATCTGTACGATGTAGTTCTCGCCTTCTTCCCAAGTGTTTACAACACCATTGATAGTAGACAAGAATGCTTGACCTTTTGGTGTTCGTACTTCGAACAACTCTTCGACACGAGGGAGACCAGTAGTAATATCAGCACCTGCAACACCACCGGAGTGGAAAGTTTTGAGGGTTAGCTGTGTACCTGGCTCACCGATACTCTGTGCGGCGATAACACCAATTGGGTGATGATTAGACACGAGGAGACCAGTTGCTGGGTCGAGACCATATGATTTTCGGCTTACACCACGAACGTTGGTGCTACTAAGTGCGCTCATGATCTTGATTCCGTCAAGAGATTCATCTTTGTCGATTGTGTCAGCTATTTCAGGAGTAATGAGTTCGCCTCGCTTGAGTAGTTTCTCTACCTTTTCAGCAGCAAAACGACCTTGCAATCGTGAACCATAACTTACGCCGATTTCAGCAGCATCGCTCCTATGAATTGAGAAACCTGGATCGTCATTGTCTTCATCGATAGTGAAGACGTCTTGACTGACGTCAACGAGACGACGAGTAAGGTACCCCGAGTCTGCTGTCTTGAGAGCGGTATCGATCATACCTTTACGAGCACCACGGGTTGCGGTGAAGTATTCAAGTGGGTTGAGACCACCCTTATAGTTTGATCGAATTGGAAGCTCAATTGCGCGTCCAGTAGCATCGGTGGTGACACCAAGCATACCTACGGCGGTCATAACTTGACCGATGTTACCACGAGCTCCAGACACCACAGCGATTGACATAGAACTGTCTTCTTTTACGAATTGATCGCTGAGGTTTGATTGTACGTTAGTGACCACTTCTTGCCAGTTATCCACAGTTAAGCGGTAACGCTCGTCGTCGGTAATGAAACCTTGATCGAATTGATCGCTGATTTCGATAGAACGTGCTTCTCCGGTAGCAAGCATGTCGCCTAGGCCTTCAATTTCACGGAAGTCGTCCATACCCATCGAGAGTCCAGATCGAGTAGCGTAACGGAAACCAACGTCTTTGAGTTCGTCGGCAATGAGCGCTGTAGTGATCTGACCATATTTTTGGTATGCAAGAGCCATTACTCCAGCTAACTTCTTCTTGGTCAATGGTTTGTTCTGGAATGGGAAATCTTCTGGGAAGATTTCGTTGAAGAGAACGCGACCAAGTGTAGTTGTGCGTGTTTCACCGCGGAATGGAATACGAATTGGACTTTGAAGTTCAAGGTGACCGTTGTCGTAAGCCATGTGCGCTTCTTCGATACCCATGAATGAACGAAGTTTCTCGTCCATACCTGGTCGCTCATAGGTGAGGTAGTAACAACCAAGTACGATATCTTGTTCGATGTGGAGGATTGGTGAGCCATCTGCTGGTTTGAGAAGATTCATGTTTGCAGCCATGATGTTTTTGGCTTCGTTTTGAGCAGCATCTGAAAGTGGAAGGTGAACTGCCATCTGGTCACCATCGAAGTCAGCGTTGAAACCTTTACAAACGAGTGGGTGAAGCTGGATTGCTTTACCTTCAATAAGTGCTGGTTGGAAGGCTTGGATACTAAGTCGGTGAAGTGATGGTGCACGGTTTAGAAGCACATACTTGCCCTTAATGACTTGGTCTAGCGCATCCCAAACAGCGATTTCACCAGCTTCGATCATACGTGACGCAGATCGGATATTGTGCGCATATTCATTCGCAATGAGATAACCAATAACGAATGGTTTGAATAGTTCTAGTGCCATCATCTTTGGAAGACCACATTGGTGAATCTTGAGCTCAGGTCCGGCGACAATTACAGAACGACCAGAGTAATCTACGCGCTTACCGAGGAGGTTCTGTCGGAAACGACCTTGCTTACCTTTGAGCATGTCGCTAAGTGACTTGAGACGTCGTCTTTGACCAGTAGCGGCAACTGCACGACCACTTCGAGCGTTGTTGTTGTCGATCAAAGCATCAACAGCTTCTTGAAGCATACGTTGTTCGTTACGACGAATAACTTCTGGGGCATTGAGGTCTATGAGTTTCTTGAGACGGTTGTTACGGTTGATGACACGACGGTAAAGGTCGTTGAGGTCGGATGTGGCAAATCGTCCACCAGTAAGTTGAACCATAGGTCGAAGATCCGGAGGAATAACTGGAAGAACACTGACACACAGGCTTCCTGGAGTAATTCCTGCACGATGCATGCTTTCGAGGAGTCGAAGTCGCTTCATGAGCTTCTTCTTGCGCATTCCCTTAGCATCTTCTACTTCACGATCGAGTTCTGCGATAAGGTCGGCGAGGTCAACATCATCAAGCAGTTCCTTGAGAGCTGATCCACCCATACCGACAGTAATGAGCGCACGGAATTCTGAAGGAAGACTTCGGAAATCGTTTTCGCTAATCAATGCAAGCTTGGTGAGGCCAACAAGTTGAGTTTTGACGAGGTCGTAGTCGATAGTAAGCTCTTCGAGTTCTTTGGTTTGCTGTTCAGCAAGTGCTTTGACATCTGCTCCTTCAGCCGCTGCTTCGTTCTCATAACGGAGACGAATTGCTTCTTTTCCGGCGTTGAATTCTGCTTCGCGGTCGGCTAGCATTTGATCTCGTTCTTCAACTTTGACGCTCTTGATAACGTAGTTAGCAAAGTAAGCGACACGCTCTAGACTCTTGACGGTGAGGCCGAGAACGAGTCCCATTGCAGATGGAGTGCCACGAAGGAACCAAATGTGTGCAACTGGGCTTGCAAGACTAATGTGAGCCATACGTTCACGTCGTACGATAGACTTGGTGACAACTTCACCATTCTTATCGACAGCGGCTTCACGGGAGCGAACGCCTTTGTACTTAGCATCATGCGGGCTGATGTCTTTGACAGGTCCGAAAATTCGTTCACAGAATAGACCGTCACGCTCAGGCTTCTGGGTGCGATAGTTGATTGTTTCTGGCTTTGTTACTTCGCCGTGTGACCATTCGAGAATGTCACTTGGGCTCGCAACTGCAAGACGAACGGCATCAAAATCAGCAATATTCGTTCCAGATGAATAGCGTCTCATATTATTTCTCCCCTTCTTCATCATTTTCAGTGTCGGCGGTATCATCGTCTGCGACAACAGAAACGGTTATTTGATCGTCATCGGTCAAAGCGACAGTGCTATCGTCAGAAATTTCATCATCGAGTTCCATAATACTGAATTCATCACCTATAGCTTCGGTGGTCACATCTACATCTGAAATCTCAGGAGCTGGCACATCGACAGTAGCCTGGTGGTTACCAAGATCTTTGATGCTTTCAGCCAATACATGTTCAGCATCGATGGTGTTGTTATCTGAACCAATAAGGTCAACTTTGAGACCAAGACCTTGAAGTTCTTTAACAAGGACGTTGAAGCTTTCTGGAACTTTTGGCCCAACAATTTCGGTACCCTTGATGATTGATTCATAGGCTTTTGATCGTCCGTAGACATCATCAGACTTGATAGTAAGCATTTCTTGAAGAGTGTTGCTTGCGCCATACGCTTCGAGAGCCCACACTTCCATTTCTCCAAATCGCTGACCACCGTTTTGCGCTTTACCGCCAAGTGGCTGTTGCGTAACCATAGTGTATGGTCCAGTAGATCGAGCGTGGATCTTGTCAGCGATCATGTGATTGAGCTTAATCATGTACATGCTACCAACAGTTGTTCGTTCTTTGAAGGCTTCACCAGTTCGGCCATCGAAGAGTTGTTGCTTACCATCTTTTGGTAGGCCAGCTTCTTCGAGGAGCGATTGGATTTTCTTGGTTGAGACTCCGTCGAATGATGGCGTTGCAACTTTGATGCCGAGGGCACGTGCAGCCATACCAAAGTGAGTTTCAAACAACTGACCAATGTTCATACGAGATGGCACACCGAGCGGGTTGAGAACGATATCTACAGGGGTACCGTCCTCGGTAAATGGCATATCTTCTACAGGGAGGATTCGAGCGATAACACCCTTGTTACCGTGACGACCACCAAGCTTATCGCCAACGCTAATCTTGCGCATTTGAGCAACAAAGATTTGGATTTGCATGATAACGCCAGCTTTGAGTTCATGACCGTTTTCGCGGCTGAATACTTTTACGCCAACAACTTTACCGTGCTTACCGTTACTCATTCGCTGTGAAGTATCACGAACTTCTTTGGCTTTTTCACCAAAAATTGCTCGGAGGAGTCGTTCTTCTGAACTGAGTTCCTGTTCACCCTTAGGAGTGATTTTACCGACGAGGATATCCCCAGGATGAACTTCGGCACCGATGCGAACGATTCCGTCTTCATCAAGATGTCGGAGAGCTTCTTCTGATACGTTTGGAATATCTTGAGTAACTATTTCAGGGCCAAGTTTCGTTTCACGAACTTCAGTCATGAAGTCAACAATGTGAATGCTGGTGAGCGTGTCGTCTTCGACGAGACGGCGAGAAAGGATGATAGCATCTTCGAAGTTATATCCATTCCACGGCATGAATGCTGCAAGAAGGTCTTTCCCTAGTGCTAATTCTCCGCCAGATACTGACATACCTTCAATGAGGACATCGCCAGCTTTGACTTTATCACCGGTAGCGACAACAACTTTTTGGTTGATGCTGGTTCCTTCGTTAGAACGAATAAAGTGAAGCGGTTCATACGTGACTGACCTGGCTGTGTATTTGACTACGACTTCCGCAGCACTTGCTTTGATGACTTCACCGTCGGCTTCTGCTACGACAATTTGTCCAGAGTTTCGGGCAGCTGCACCTTCCATACCAGTTCCAACAATCGGAGACTGCGGGCTGATAAGTGGTACTGCCTGACGTTGCTGGTTACTACCCATCAATGAACGATA
The DNA here is from genome assembly GCA_964494545.1 of uncultured Candidatus Saccharibacteria bacterium. Taxonomy (GTDB): domain Bacteria; phylum Patescibacteriota; class Saccharimonadia; order Saccharimonadales; family AWTP1-31; genus JAPLYT01. Next base: position 5,944 of record CAZBRN010000012.1, read on the forward strand.
TACATAATTCTTTTCGATGAATGGGATGAGTGCTGCAGAAGAACCAATAATTTGGCGTTTTGAAGCATCCATGTGAGTAATATCATCAGCATCAACTTCTCCAGCAACAAGTCGGTTTCGAGCACTAACGCGCTCTTTCACGAAGAAACCATTCTCATCGACGGCTTCGCTTGAGCTAGCAATAACGGCGTGATCTTCAGCGGCAGCATCGAGGTATTCGATTTCTTTGGTTACGTACGACTTAACAGGCCAAGTAGCTTTGTCTTTGATAGCGCTCAGTTTTTTGACGTCAGCATCAGTGATGACTGCGTCTTTCTCGACGATGACTTTACCTATTTCATCTTCGAGAGCTACGCTTGCGGTGTGACCAGCAAGTTTAGCAGTTGGAAGTGCGTTTACTACCTTGAGGTAAGGGGTTTCGATAAATCCGTAATCGTTGATGCGAGCATAGCTGGCAAGGTTGAGTACTAAACCAATGTTTGCACCTTCTGGGGTTTCTACTGGGCAAATACGCCCGTAGTGAGTAGCGTGGGCATCACGAACTTCAAATCCGGCTCGTTCTCGTGAAAGACCACCAGGCCCCATTGAGCTTAAACGTCGTTTGTGAGCGAGCTCACTGAGTGGGTTGATCTGGTCCATGAACTGGCTAAGCTGTGAGCTTGCAAAGAATTCACGTACGGCAGCAACGATAGGTCGAGCGTTGATCAGCTGAGCTGGTGTAACGGTTTCGATTTCGCTCATGCTCATGCGGTCTTTGGTGTTTCGTTCCATTCGAAGCAATCCGATACGGAATTGTCGTTGGACAAGTTCGCCAACGAGTTTAACGCGTCGGTTTGCGAGTGAGTCGATGTCGTCGGCAGGTTCACCGGTGTTGGTCATACGGATGATCTCAGCAATGATAGCTTTGAGATCTTCGAGTCGCATGACACGATTTTCGGTGGTGTTTGGGATGTCAATGTTGAGACGTTTGTTTATTTTGTAACGACCGACGCGCGAAAAGTCGAATCGTTTGAAGTTGTAGAACATGTTTTCGAGAAGGCTTCGAGCATTGTCGACTGTAGCGAGGTCACCCGGACGGAGTCGTCGATATACTTCGATGAGTGCATCGTTGGTGCCTTTGCTTGGATCTTTGTCGAGAGTAGCTTGGATGTAGCTGATTTTGCCCGTGTCAACATGAGCAAAAGATTCTTTGATCTGTGCTTCGCTCATACCGAGTGCTCGAAGGAGTGTTGTTACGGCGATTTTGCGCTTACGGTCGATTTTGACATATAGTGCACCGTTGCTAGCTGTTTCGAATTCGAGCCATGCACCACGGCCTGGGATAACTTTTGCACCGTATTTACGGACAGCACCACTGGTGTCAGCAGTGAAGAAAACACCAGCTGAACGGATAAGTTGACTTACAACGACACGTTCTGCGCCGTTGATCACGAACGTACCACGACTGGTCATCCACGGGTAGTCACCTAGGTAGATTTCTTGTTCTTTGACTTCGCCAGTGATTTTGTTGGTAAGTTCTACGGTTGCTTTGAGAGGAGCGTCGTAGCTGACGTTATTCTCGCGAGCTTCGACTTCTGTCATTTTAGGGTCTTCAAAGCGATAATCTTTGAAGGCTAGTGATAATTTGGTTCCGGTGTAGTCATCGATAGGGCTGACTTCGGCGAGCAACTCACCAAGACCTTCTTCGACGAGCCATTTCCATGACTTATTCTGGTGATCTACCAAGTTCGGAAGATCAAGAATGTCGTTAGTTTTTGTATAATATACCCGCTTGTTGTCCTTGGCCACTGCAGTAGCCTTGGGTGATGATTTTGCCATACGCTAAAATAACTCCACTAATTATGTTTTATAAGGGTAGATCTTTTATATTTATTTGAATTGATGTTTCGCGCGAAGATTATCTAAGGTTGGGATAATTGCAGGTGATATTATTTTGATACCACAGCAATGCCCGACTTACTCTACTTCTTAGGTACAATAGTACAGAACATTTCAGAATGAATCAAGCCCAGATTGGCTAATTGATAATTATTGTCCTTCAGGCGTGTAGCAATGTAGGCTTACGGGATGTGCCAGTGCGGCTGATCTAAACTCGCCTTCAGATGCTGGGAAGTTAGGATCGCGTGTAAGACCGTTACTTCGTAACACAGCAATTACCATTTTTTCAGCATCAAAAACGTATACTTTTATTGGTAGTTCTGCTGCTCGTTCTTCGGCAGCATCCAAAAGATAGTCAATAACATCTGGGTTGGAGCCAATTAATTCTCTAACAGCAAAATATCGTGAGCCAGTCACTCTTCCGAGGGGAGTGTATAATTTTGCGGCGCGTTCAGCCGTCCCGATAGGTCCATCTCTATGACTAGAGACATTCTTAGCAGAATATACATGTCCTTCGTATGAAACTGTACCGTCCGCTTCTTCTCTGATGGCTGTGGTGACATGAGGATCGGCAAACGATTGCCTTAGTCGCTTTGGCTCTCTCCAGCTCATTATGGTTGTTGCGTTCACAAAATCAGCGATTTCGTACGGTTGAGCGCCTTTAAAAACTGACTGATAATAGGCTCTTCTAAAACTTTGAATTTTTGAAAATCCATCAACTGGGGTTCTGCGAGCATCAGCGGAAATATATTCAATTGGTCTTTGTTCACTCATGATGCCTTAATAAAAGCACTTTATTGCCAATCATGCTAGTTATGCTTAGACGAGCGCACTTACAATTGCGTCAGCTTGGCAAAGTCGGCCTGCGTCATCCAGGTATCGAATGCTACGTCATTCACAGATACGCCTATACGGTCAAAACCTAGTGCTCGGACAGCAGCTTGACTAGATGAATTCGTTCTACGAATGCCAGTAAATAAGAATCTTCCAAGCCAATCAGTCCTTTCTTGCGTAGAATCATGGCTAAGCTGACGGCCTATATCATTGACTTGATTGCCTATATTAGTACGAACTCTTTGATGACGAGAGCTTGCTAGTAGCCATGTAGAAAAATTTATCCCCGGTAATTCCACGACAGATTCATCAGGTAACAGTATCTGTCTATCAGTTAGCCCAAGAAAGGTCATCCCGCTACTTTTATCAATTGAAGTTTTCATTATAAGATAGCCTAATCTATCGGACGGATGTGACGCGTAAAGTTGTTCTGCTCTTTCGATGGCAGCTTGTCGGGAGCGTGTATAGAACGCAATGGTATCTCCAAACTCTCTTTCTATAGCAGGATCACCCTGTGCGTTTTTATAGAGCTCATGTAACCGCTCTCCACTGTTTCTATCGATCAGTTCTAGATGATAGTCTACGTTAGGAATATCAATGAAGGTCGGAATTGCAGTAGGCATATTAGCCCTTTTTAAGACTAGTAACGATAGAGTCGACAATGCCGTATTTTTTGGCCTCTTCAGCAGTCATCCAATAGTCGCGTTCCATATCTTCTTGGATACGCTTGATAGTTTGACCGGTGTTTTTAGCCATGATTTGATTGAGTTGATGCTTGATGCGGAGAGATTCTTTAAGGTCAATTTCCATATCAGTGACCTTGCCCCGTGTGCCGCTACTTGGTTGGTGAACCATGACAGTTGCGTTGGGGAGGATTATTCGCTTACCTTTTGTTCCAGAACTGAGCAAGAAAGCTGCTGCAGAGGCTTGAATACCTATGCCAACGGTTTGTATATCATTCGCAATATATTGCATTGTGTCGTAGATGGCCATAGCATCATAGACACTTCCCCCTGGACTATTTATATAGAAATATATATCTTTCTTGGCATCTTCTGAATGTAGGAACAATAACTGCGCAACGATTGAGTTGGCGGTATGCTCGTTTACAGCGTCACCGAGGAAGATAATGCGGTCTTTGAGGAGTCGACTATAGATATCATATGCTCGCTCTATGCGACCGTCGCTTTCGATAACAGTAGGTATAAGAGTTGAATAGCTAGAAGGTTTGTTCATGCCTACAATTGTATGTTGCAATCTAGCACTCGTCAAGTGCGAGTGCCAATTATGCGATTTCTGCCGGTTGTTCCATGCGAGCGCGGTTTTGATCGTAATCCTGGACCATTTCCGCCGCAAGTGCTTGAAGGTCAGCAGGCCTTCTTTGTGCTTGATTTCTAAATGGTCGAACAAAGCTCTCGGCATTTGCTACCGGCACTTCAAATGGCATATCACTTGGAGTCGATCTGAATTGTCGGCGTACTTCATGCGTATCGACACCGGCTGCAGGGAAATGAGTAGACTCAATCCAGAATTCAACCAATGCGCCGCCCAAGATTCGCTCATAGCGATCTTCTAAAATCACGCTAACTATTTCCCCTGTTTCGGGGTTATATCTTCCGGGTTTCATTGTTGTGTATTGTTATTTCTGGGAGTATTCGGTAAGTTTGTTGATGATCTTTTCGCTGCGGAGGCGAGCTGCGATGTCTTGGCGGCCTTCGGGCTTGTCTAATTCTTCATGCATCTTTGGATCGGTGTATTGACCTTTGAGGAGTTGCAGGCGAATTTCTAGCTCTTCAGGAGTAACAGTGATTTCTTCCTTATCCCCAATTGCGCCGAGGATGATGCCGATTTTGACTTGTTCTTCTGCATCTGGGCGGTTGCGTTTGCGATGTTCTTCTTCGGTTACGCCTTCACCATCGAGGTGTTCCTGCCAGGTTTGGCCTCGATACATTAAGTTCTGTCGTTCGTCTTGCTCTGCACGTTCTACTTGCTCGTCTATGACGCTGGTAGGGATTGCCACCTTAGTCTTCTTGGCGATTTCTCGAAGGAGTTCTGTTTCATAGGTGCGATCGAGTTCGTTTTGCTTCTCGATGGTTAATTGTCGCTTGATGTCTGCTTTGAGATCTTTGAGGGTCTCAAATGGTCCTGCCTTGCTCGCGAAGTCGTCATCGATCTTTGGGAGTACGAGTTCTTCAATTTTCTTTGCTGTGATGGTGAAGGTAACTTTTTTACCTTGGAGCGCTTTGACTCCGTAGTCCTTAGGGAACGGAATGGTAAATGTCTTGGATTCCCCTGGCTTTACGCCCACAACTGCTGGTTCGAATCCTGGGATAAATGAGTTACTGCCGAGTTGCAATGGATAGTCTTGGCCTTCAGCACCATTTACTGCTTCACCCTTGGCATCTACGCCCTTGAAGTCGATAGTGACTTCGTCACCGTCTTTTGCCTCACGAGTAACTTCTTTTTTATCTGCAAGACGAGTTCGTAGTGATTCGACTACTTCCTTTACTTGCGCTTCGTCGATTGTAGCTACTTTTTTTGCTAGCTTTATTTTCTTATAGTCTGGAAGTGTGACATCACCAAGGACATCTACGGTGACTTCAAATTCAAACGTCGTAAACGGAACAAACTTCTTTAGATTGACGGTAGGTTCGCCGATCACCCGAAGGTTCTCTTTGATCATTGCCTGTCGGTAATAGTGGTTAAGAACGGTGTCGATGAATTCAGATTGCAAGGCTTGCGGGTCTACATGCTTTTCTACCATTTCAAGAGGAGCTTTTCCGGCACGGAATCCAGCAATCTTGAGGTTGCTTGAATTGAGGTTTTGAAGCGTGCTGTTCTTGATCTTAGTAAGCGTTTGTTCGTCGGCAACAATTGCCAAGGTTACGTTAGTGTCTGAATTTCGAGTAAGTTTTATTTGCATAGAAAGCAATTATACAGGAGTAACGTCGAAAAATCGAGACCATTACATGGTGACGGTACTTTATTTAGCTCGTCGGCCGTCTAGTACGGTAGATACAACTCGTTCAACGCTCAAATTTTGCTCTTCCCCACTTCGTAAATCTTTGAGATTAAATAAGCCACTTTTAAGCTCATCTTCTCCAATAAACAATGCAAATCGAATGTCTTTTTTGACGGCATTTTTAAGTTGGTTGGCGAGTTTACGACCCGAGCTATCGACGGCAAGCGTAACGCCCTCAGCGCGAAGTGTACCGAGCATTCGCTGCGCTTGACCATAGACATCACCAATGAGGATCGCATAGACTTCGGTCTCAGAAGTAAGTCGAGGAAGTAGGTCGTGCGTTTCGAGGAAATTAGCGAGGGTTACATCACCCCATCCAAACCCTACTGTTGGAACTGGCTCAACACCAAAGAGTCCCACGAGGCCGTCGTATCGGCCACCACCAAACATGGCTCTATTATTCTCAGGGTCTGTATCGAACATTTCGAAGACGATGCCTGTATAGTAGTCGAAACCTCGCATTATGGTGATATCGAAAACGGCATTTGTGACTCCGCTTGCATCAAGTAACTCGAGTAAATCAAGAATTTCTAATGCCGCAGAACTATCTTGTACTACCTGAGGTAATTCAGTGACACTGGTAACCACCAGAATATCAAGCAGTTTTTGGCTGGCACCCTTGTCTCGCTGCGAAGGCGTGAACAATGCGTCACAAGCTGCTACGAATGCTGGTCGTTCCATTTTATCGATCCGGTCGATGAGCTTTGAAAGCGTATGGCTCTGGACGCTATCTAACTCCAAATAATCACCCATAATGTAATCCATTAGCTTCCGGCTATTGAGCTTGATCGTATACATGCCGCGTGTTGCACCATATTCTCGGATGAGTGCATCGGCTAGTACAATAAGTTCATGCTCGGCTTTGAGGTTTTCAATGCCAAAAACATCAACGTTGAGTTGCCAGTGTTCGCGCAGGCGGCCCCGTTGTGGGCGCTCATAGCGCCATAAGTTCGGGATGCTGTACCAGCGAAGTGGATAGCCAAGTTCTTGACGTTTACCGGCGACCATTCGACTCACAGACGGAGTCATTTCGGGCCGAATAACTACTTCGCGACCACCGCGATCGGTAAAGGCATACGTTTGTTCATTGACGATTTCTTCGCCAGACTTAGCTTTATAGAGGTCTAAGCTCTCGAGTATCGGCGCATCGTATTCTTCATAGCCAAATCGTTCGACAACGCGGCGCATGGTACTGAATAGATATTTTTGCAGGCGCTTATCTTCTGGGTAGAAATCGCGGGCGCCTTTGTAAGGTTGGGTAGATAGTGACATATTACTCCTAGTATACCATTCTTGATTGTCTAAATTCTTGTTGCTCGTAAATCGCACTAGGCTCTTTATTGTAGGCCGCCCATTCACGATCGCCATACGAAAAGTGCCACCACTCACCGTCAAATGGAGCAAAGCCAGCGTTAGTCATTATTGATCGAAGCAAAAGTCGATTTTGACGTGCTTTCTTATCAATTTCAGGAGAAAAAGTGTAGGATTCTCTATCGAATTCCCAAATATTAGTTCCAAAATCGAGTGGTTGCGCGTCAACTACTATTTGCAAATCGACAGCTCCTCCAGTAGGGTGACCAGCTATCTCGGGCAAAGCAATCTGCCTGTGAGTCTCTTCGAGCAACTCATCTCCTTCATACCCAAGCGCAAGATTTTGCTCTCTCATCTGATCAAACAAGGCTTTTTGAATATCAGCCGAACGGAACCCATACATTACTAATAGTGATGCCCTGCACCTAGTTTCCGCTAAATCCATACCCGCTGTTCCAAGCATAGTCTTTAGGGAAGATCTAATGTAAATTGAATCTCCAGTCACGTTCTGCATAAATAATTGCAGGATACCGATACCCAGTGCATACTAGAAGGTAATCAGTAAAAGGAATATAGATATGTCAAAAAAAGACCGTCCACAAACAGAAAGTGCGTTTACTCTTTTCACTAAAAGCGCTCGAATAGTTTCTGAAAACCTCCCATTATTTATAATTGTTAGCATCGCTACGATAGCTCAAGCAGTACATAGTATTGTGCAAAAGCAGGTGACTGTCGTAGAGATTAACAGTGTTAATGACTTTTTCAAGCTACTCGGCATTACTCCAGCTATCTTTGCAGCTTTTGTCGTAATATCGATAGTCATGACTGCTGTTCTTCCGAAACTAACCACAGAACTTGCTAAAGGTAAAAAGCCTACCGTTGGTAATCTATGGGAGTTCGCGATGAAATACACCTTTCCAGTTTTCGCACTCAGCGTAGTATCTGGTTTTGCAATCATGGGAGGGTTTATCCTTTTGATTATTCCTGGAATAATTCTTCTACGTAAATTCTTTCTCGCCCCTTACGTGCTTGTAGACCAGGAGACTGGAATTATTGAATCGCTAAAAATTAGTGCACGCATGACCGATAAAGCTCCAGGATCAATCTGGGGACTGATCGGCGTATCACTACTGATTGCATTGCCTTCGGTCATTTCAGTTTACGGAATAGGGGCCATAGCCACTGCTGCTCTTACGGTCGCTTACTCAGCAGCTCCAGCGCTTCGCTACCAAGAACTTAAGAAACTCAAGTAAAACTAAAACCCTGATGATCGTTGGCTACACGTGCCTTTTATGGTAGACTGTCATCTGTTAGCCAACCGCGCGGATGTGGTGGCCTGCGTAGTCTATAGTAGACTCGCTAGCGTACATACGGGCTAGACTAACATTGGATGTAATATCTGAAATAATTTCGCGGATGTGGTGGAATTGGTAGACACGCTAGCCTTAGGAGCTAGTGCCGCAAGGCGTGAAGGTTCAAGTCCTTTCATCCGCACCAATCTGGACTTTAGGTCCTCGAAGGTACATAAAACTTCGGTAGAACGGGCTAATTTGGGTGTTCACATAGCCTGGGTAGCCCCAAAGCAGTCCATTAGGGAATAGTGAACACATCAGTAGCCGTTTTAGTGCTACATCAGAGGTGGAATAGGCATCGGCCAGGTGCATGAACTTATCCTGAATAAACTTGCTGATTGCTTCTAGATTATATTTTTCAATGACAGTATCGTTCTTTGCAGCTTGAATGCTTTTTATCTTTTCTTCTAGTACCAAGTTTTGCTCTTTAAAGATCTCATCCGAGGAGACGCCACTCAAGTTTTTATCTATTAACTGCTGTCGGGTTGTGTAGGCCTCCTTGAGAGCTATATCAGCTCGGTCACGCTTCTGTTTGAGTGCGTCTAGCCTCAGGTAGTATGTGCGCCTAAGATAGGCGTTAATCAGCTTCACCGCTTGGTCGTTAAGTGTTATCTTGGCAAGTAGTTTGTCGGTGGTCGTTTCAATCTCTTTTATCGCTACGGACGAGCTACAACGTTTGGCGCAAAAGTAATAGGCATACTTCTTGTTCTTGCCTTTGCTCCATGCGCCACTAAAGGAATGCTTACAGTTATTGCACTGTATTATGCGTTTCAGCGGGAAGACCTCATTCTCCATATTTCGTCGGGTCAATTTAGGAGCTGCATTACGATTTCGTCCATCAAGAATTGCTTGAACCGTGTAGAATGTCTCTTCGCTCACCATAGGTACATGCTGACCTTGCACCTCAGCGCCATACTTCTTAGAGACGATTTTGCCGGCGTAGAACTTGTTTCTAAAAATACCACTCAAGGTTTGGGCTCGAATGGGGCTATCCTTGTAGCCTTTACGTCTGTCCACGATACCCTGATTATTTAGTATTACGGCCATTTCTCTTAGACTCTTAGTTCCAGTTGCCATAAGCTCCCAAGCCGCTTGAATGGCGCTAAAGGATTCCGGGTTCTTAACCGCAAAACCACTCTCACTTAAGTAACCTAACGGAGGAGAGCCGTTATACAAGCCGTTCAAAAAGCGAGCTTTCATGCCATTACGTGATCGCTCGCCACGAATATCGTTGTCTAGCTGAGCATAGCCTGCAAATAAAGTTTCAATGAAGCGCTCTGTAGGCCCATCGCCAGTCGGCTCGCTGGCAGATATCAGGGTGATGTCTAGTTCGGCTAGTCTCTTGCGTATGGCCAGGTAATCTGCGGTTACTCTAGAGATTCGGTCGAGGCGGTAGACTACTACCGCTTTTATCTCTTTCTTGTGTTTTCGACAATACTCTAAAAGTTCTATTAACGTTGGTCTGTCTCGTATCGTTTTGGCTGAGCGACCTTCTTCTCTAAAAGTCTCAACCAGCTTTAGGCCGCGGCGTTCGACCTCCTTTATACAAATCTCTGACTGGGTGTTTAAGGAATAGTTATCGACCTGCTCCTCAGTTGATACGCGAAGGTAGAGAATGGCACCTTGCTTGATTGGAAGTTGCAATCCGGCTTCCATGATCTATTCCTGCAGCAACTCTTTAAGGGTGTTGCCGTCGTAAATCTGACGTTCAAACTCATCGAGCCAATTAGTAATGAGATATTCAAACTCGGTTATGTAGACTTCGAGGTCTTCATCTGGAGTATTGACGACAAGCTGCCCCATAATACGTCGGGTTTTCTGTAACTTTGTTTCTTCCTGAAGATTGCCGTATACCGAGCGTAGCGCACTATCTAATTGTGGTCCTCTGAGATCGTTGATTATTGATGCATTGACCCTCTCAACAGCTTGCATTGTGTTACCCTTATATCACTATAGTGATAGTATACTATCCTGATAGTGTTGGTATCAAGTGTTTTATTTACAATCCTGTGGATATCTCAACGGCAGGATACATAACAGTCAATTTTCAAGGAGTTAAGGGCTTGCATCTTTACTTACTTATCTATTAACATAGATAGGCGTATATAAACCACTATGACACCACAACCTACCAACACCAAACACCGACCTATAAACTCACATCAACTTCAACTACTCACTACACTCTATAAATTTCGCTATGCAACAGCTCAAATCATTGCCTCAAGTCAAGGAGCTAAACATACCAGAGTAATACTAACAAGACTAAAGATATTAGTAGGTCAAGGCTACATAGGTCAGAACTACGACAGTAGCTATAAGATCATCGGTAAGCCAGCTACATATCACTTACTACCAAAAGGAATACAAATACTCAGAAAGCAGCCATTTGCAGATCCAAACGTACTCAAGCAAGCCTACTACGACAAAAACAAAGACGATGGTCATATCCAACACAGGCTGAACGTCTTTAAGGCCTATGTGTTTATCAAACAAAATTACCCTAAGCAGTTTCAATTCTTCAGCAAGACCGAACTACCTAGCTTGAAATATAAGCTCCCAAGAGATCTGACCGATGCTTATCTAGAAAAGAGCGAAGAGTTTAAGGATAACGGTGGCTCGAACGAGCCCAAACTAACCAATTCAGACTATTTCCTGAGCTTCTATGAGGCCAGTGCACCCTACTGGAGGATCAAAAATTGTATAAGACGCTATATTACGTATGCCGAGTCAGAAAAGTGGCAGAAAGCCACTGAACGTGACTTCCCAGTCATACTAATAGCTTGTGAAACAAAAGCGCTTGAGCGAAGATTGCAGAATTTGACTAAACGAGAGCTAGACAATAACTGGGTTAGTGTTAAATTTGAGTTTTTACCTGTAAATCACTAACACAGTAGGAAATATACATTAAGCCTTAAGGATGCAAATTTTTACTGTAAATACTATTTGTTTACAAATGGTATTTGGTCAGTTTCCGCAGGAAAGTGACAGTTAGGCGATGCTATCTACTCTTCGAGTGGAACGTAGCCTCATTATCAGTAACGCAGTAATTAGCATTATGATTGCACCACCCACAAAAGCTGTAGATCCAGAACGCCTAGCAAGTACTGCTATGCCTAATCCTAAAACTATTTCACCCAAGTACTCACACTGGGCTAGGAAAGAATGTACCGTTGCTCTTACATTGTCGGTAGTCGCGTTGTTGACCTGAATAGATGCTAGAGTGCGAGTTAGCTTTCCTGACACTCCATCCATGAGAATAATGCCTATAAATACTGGTGCAAAGCTAGGTATTAGACCAATGAACATCAGACCAACCGCGCCAACCAGACAGGCAAAGATGTAGTCACGTCGGGCAGTTACCAGCCCATGGACTCGTGGCTCGACAATCTTGAGCGCCGCTACACCCGCTAACAGTGTGATTATATTTAACGCCGTCAGCCAAACGATTGGTTGTGATAGTGTTGGAAATCCAACTTCTGTGAGTCGTTGTGGGTAAAGCCGTCCAAGCTCAGACGAACCATTCACTAGTACCGTAGCAAGAAACATGGTCAGTATGATCTTGCTTTTTGAAACTAGCTTAAAACCGTCTTTGAAAATGTCTAGAGATGTTGTCCAGCGGTTTTCTCGTGTAGGTGTAAATCTCGTTTCCTTAAACTGGGTCAAAACATAAAAGCCTAGTACAAGCATTCCAGCTCCAGCTACGATCATTGCTGTTTGGAGGCTCGTTACAGCAGCCAAAAGACCAATAAGAATTATACTAAGTGCAGAGCCCTCAAGATCAGCTCGTGCAGCTCTAGTTAAGACGCGTGAGACTTTCTTTGGTTCATTTAATTCATCCGTAATAAAAGCAATATCGGCTCCACTTGCGAACGACCAGGCGATACCCCAAATCATTTGCGTCAAGACAAGTAGCGGAAAAGTTTTAACAAGCCCTGTAGCTAACATAGCCGACCCCATTAGAAGGTGCGATATCAAAAGAGCTTTCTTCCTACTTACAGTGTCAGCAACAACACCCGCTGGTACTTCAAAGATCAGCGATACTATACCTTGGAATACACCAATCATTACTAGCTGTGATGGCGTAAGATGACCTACCGTAACTAAATATAGACTCGTTACTAGCCACCAACCTCGATAGAATAGGGCTCTTGTACGAGTCCAGAATATAAACTTTGAAGCAATACTACGACTCTGCTGTATAGAGACAATATTCATTATCTAATGATACCAGAGTGAGTAAATCAGAATTATAGTGAAAATATGGTATAATATACTTTATGAGTGAAGCAATCCTAGGCACCGAGCCTAACGTTGGTATACCGCCGGTTCGTGCATTTCGAAAGCGCCCTGGTTTTAGTATCAATTTTGATACCTTAAGTCCGCTTAGGGCTGCAATGATTGAAGATGATATCGTCATTGTTGAATCACTAGCAAAACGAAATGCCCGAGATCGAGCTGCACAACAGGAGTATTTGAGTCTAAGAACTGAGGCATTTCCTGAAGGCTTTCTTAGGAGGTTCAACTTAGCCCACTGCATGCCGTATCTATTTGCCGAGGCAGAGAGACGACATCCTCGTGAAGAAGGTTTAACTAGCGTACTTGAACAAGTCTACCCCGAGATAGCTACAACTACTTCTCCACCAGTACAGCTATATGACTATCCAATCATTGATGCAATTGCTGCCAGACTCAATAAGGCCAAGCAGGCTACTGTGTTCAAGGCGGATCGAGCAGAAGGCTTGGCACCACTTACTCAAGCAGCAAACATACAACGTGCAGTTGACATGGCAAGCCTGTTGCTGCCTGATGATCCTGAATTCGCATCTCAAGTTGGGCGAGTTTACGGTAAGCTCGTACCAGCTACAGTGGCAGTTCAACAGACCATGTTTGATAGAACCTATCGTCTGGACGACTGGGATGCGTCTATGGCGGTAGCGTTAGCAGATATCGCCTAGACCACGTGTATACTATTGACTATAGAGGCTTGTGTCTTAAGCGATTTGCGAGAGGACAGAAGCCTCTTTTTTATACCCTAGTAAGGTAATTCAATTCACCCTTCATCGCAGCAAGAAAAGCATTACCTTCTGGGGTTATAGTATAGACTTTCCGGTCAGCTCCAGTTCGCTCTGCTGGAGTTGAGCTATATTCAATACTGCCTTGTTTGTGCATACGATTGAGCACTCGATACAGGGCTCGTTCACTTATACTCCACTTGGTATTTTTTGCAATGTATTGTTCAATTTCTTTCGACCACATATGACTACTATTTAAAGCCGTAAGTATCAGGTACGATAGCGCGCTCTTTTTGTGCATCTCTGTCCAGGAATAGATTTGCTCGTCTACGAGGTCTTGATTGAGGGTCGTCATGCTTAGCCTCTTGGTAGTTCTTCAAAGCCACGGTTGGCGATTGAGGCAATCATATGAATAAGAAGACCTATGCCCCAAAAGGTAGTCATGCCAAACAGTACGCCGAACCATGCTGGATCAATACCGAACCCATTGTCACCGCGGATAACTTTGTTATCGGAGATATAGAGTATAAAAGCATGCAGATGATAGCTAACATTAACTATAAGAAAACCAACCAGATGTGCCACTAATCGACCAAAGCGAACTCGAGCCAACAAGTCTCTGCTAGAGTAGTGATACCAAAGGTAATATAGCGCAACTGCTACAAGCCCAAGATTAGCAGAACCATCTATCTTACTGCCTTGGGAGAATATAAATAGCTGTAAAATAGTCATTGCTGCAAACATAATTCCAGCATGTTTTAACAATGAAGTTTTTGCTTTTTGTGCCTGGTCAATTGATTTGCTCATGAAATTATCCTTTTGTTATTGCATGAAGTGTACCATAGGTACAGTACCTTTGTCAATACTATTATTTTTTAAAGGCGTGAAGTGAATAAGATCCACCGAACTCACTCCAGGCTTGGTTAAGTAGATCCCACGAAACGTGTTGATTTGGCTTATTGCCGCTATCACCATCTGGGTTTTGTATAATCACCTCATCGTCGCTATATCCCGTGATAAGGATTGAATGACCGTCAAATCCCGTTTTACCGGCAAGGGGTTTGGCATTAACTTCAAGATGGACAAGCCAGCCGTCGTCTATAAAGTGCTTTATGTCTTCATTTGTTGCTTGGCGATTATCTAGTGGTAATCCCTTGTCGATATATTCCTGCATCTGTTTTGCTTCTAACTCAAGGTCAGTATTAGCAATTTGGTTTTCGTATGCTTCGTCGTCCAGAATACTACGGAGATATGCTTTAGGATCAGTAGAAAACTTGTCATAGTCAAACTGCTCAATCCAATGTACTTGATACCCCAGTTTTGCTAAATTAAGCATGGCGACGGCCTTCCAGGTACCATGACCCTCTTTGTAGCCACAAAACTCTTCAAGGTCTTGCATACTGTACTTTTTTTCAGGAGAAAAATGAGCTAAACCCATGCCAAAACAAGCCAGTGTACATCGCGTATTAGGGTTATCTATAAATGGAACAGTAATTTGCTTCACAGTTGCTCCATAAATGACTTCGTACCGTCCACGATTAGGTCAGCTTTCGACTTTGAACTATCAGAGCTGTAGAATTTCTCTTCATCTTTGTACCAATTTTCCCACATTGTACGTATTTCATCATCTGTCTTGCCATCATTGCCTTTATCTCTTTCAAAGCCACGATTAAGGCAAGTATCTTTTGGAGTATCAACAAATATTCCGAAAGAAATATATGGAGCAAATTCTTTACGGAGCGAACTGACACCTTCCAATATCATGAACTTGGTAACTGGTTGATTTACTACTGGTTCTGGCATGTGAACTTCCCACCATTTCGATCGAGGATAGTTGAGAGTAGTGGCTCCGTTT
>CAZBRN010000013.1:0-19883 GCA_964494545.1 uncultured Candidatus Saccharibacteria bacterium
CGCAAGAACTCATCTCCGAGTCCTTTACCTTCTGATGCGCCTTCTATGAGCCCTGGAACGTCTGCAAGGAGCAAACTGTTGCCTTTATCGAGATCAACAACGCCAAGGTTTGGCGTAAGAGTCGTGAATGCATAGTCGGCAATTTCTGGACGCGCATTACTGACACTAGCGAGAAGTGTGGATTTACCAGCATTCGGAAGGCCAACGATACCAACATCGGCGATAACTTTGAGTTCGAGTTTGAGTTCTAACGAGTCACCCCGTTCTCCTTTTTCAGCCACCCGTGGTGCCTGACGACGAGAAGAAACGAAATGAGCATTTCCAAAACCGCCCTTACCGCCATGAGCGATAATCGCTGTTTGCTGATCGGCTACAAAATCCGCAAGCACTAAACCATCGGTATTTGTCACGAGCGTACCTACAGGTACTTGAATCGTAAGATCTTTACCGCTTTTGCCGTGTTTGTTTTGCTTATCACCTGGTTTACCCGGCTCTGCAAGTAATTCTTTATGATACCGAAACGAAGCTAAGGTGTTTTGATTACGGCTAGCAACCATGATGATATCGCCACCGTCACCACCGTCGCCACCGTCTGGGCCGCCACGATCAACAAATTTTTCATGCCGAAAGTTGACGCGGCCATTACCACCGTCGCCTGCCGACACTTTTACTGTAGCTTTATCAATAAACATATCAGACAAGTATACAATTTTTACAACAAATTAGCAATGCTACTAAACGTAATGATTCATGCGATTGAGAGAATTCGGGCGTACGTGGTGCGAAGCGTAAAGGAAACGTATGGCAGATACGTTGACTGCGCCTCGTAAACCACTACGATCGAAGACTCCGAGAAGTTGAGCTTGCTCAGCTGGCGCATGGATTATTAATAGATGTATGAGTAGCCAGCTGCTGCTTCGGCAGATAATGTCTTAGTGCTCACGCGGCCCCATCCAACAACGTTCATTTCAGACACATTGACGCTACCGTCGGCATTTACTGATTCAACATAGCCAACATGGCCATAATAGTCTCTAGGTGGCGTCCAGATGACTGCTCCCGCTTGCGGAACGTTTCCGACGGCGAAACCAGCCCGTCCGGCAAGAACTTTCCATGTGCTTGCGTTACCCAGATTAGCAGGTATAGGTCGACCTGCAGCGGCACGCTTATTCGCTGCGTACCAAGTACAATATCCGTAATCATAGCCATTTGAACCATAAATTGCACCACCACCCCAGGCAAATCCTGCTCCATAAGCGCTGGCGGTTGCTGCCCGAGCTATAGGAGCGGGTGAAATACTTCCGTCACGAATTAGAATTTTTGACCCAATTTTCAATCCGGTTACTTCAGCATCATTGTCGGCAATAAGTTGTTCTTTGTTAGCTTTATATTTTGATACGAGTGAGTCGATAGTGTCACCGTCTTTCACGACATAAACGACACCATTTACCGGTGAGATGGACAAAGCCTTTCCGGTATCAACATTGTCGCCCTGTAGGCCGTTAGACCAGCGAATTGTATCTGAAGTAATGCCAAATTTTGCAGCAATACTTGGAATTGTGTCGCCTGCAACAGTAACGTACGTTTGAATATCCTTGTATGATTTAAGGCTGGTGGCTACAACCTGTGGCTTGGCAATTACAGTATCATCGGCGGGTGTTACCGCAAGCTGGGCATTTACTGAGTCTGCCTTGTTGGTGACCGATGATGCTTCAGGCATGTTAGCTAATCGTGCTACATGCACAGCGATATCGGCCGATGAAAGCTGATCGAGCGCCCCAGACGCTGAAGTCGTGTCGGAAGTGCTAACAACACTATTATTGACTACTGTCCCGCCTGTAGGCGCGTTAACAACAAAGGCGACAACACCTATTAGGACTACAAGATTAGCAAATAGAATAGAGTAACGAATAAGTCGCTTACGAGAAGATTTTTGGAGTTTTCGATGCCCAGTTATACTGCTCAAATTTGAAAGTGGATTCAGTTCAAGCGTACGGTTGATGATACGAATAATGTTCTCCCTGATACGGATGTATCAGATCAAAGACGGTTTTATTTTATTTGCGAAGGATAGTTCGACCAATCCCTGTAATTAATGACGAACATGTCTTTGATACAACCTCTCGTTCTGTAGTCTTATCTGAAAGAACTCGAAGTTGATAAGATCAATGGTATCACAGATGGTCAAGTTTTCCAAGCATTTTGAAGCACTTTGACCCCTGTAGAGAATCTCCCGAATTCTAGTTATTACAGAGTTTTTTGCAGTGCTGGGCGACCGATTCTTCGTGCTCTTGGAGTGTTCGATTAAAGTAGGTGGTTCCATCGTCGCCAGATACAAAATAAAGCCAATCTGTTTGTGCTGGATATGCGACCGCATTGAGTGCAGAAACGGACACATTACTAATCGGACCTGGAGGTAATCCATCAGTTCTATAGGTGTTGTATGGTGAATCAAAGCTCAGTGTTGGCTCTTCGCCGGCGAGAATAGCCCCGTAGCTCGCTGTCGCATCAGACTCAAGGCGTTTCCCTTCTTTAAGCCGCTTAAGAAATACTTGGGCTACTTGCGCTCGATCTGCGTCACTAGAGACTTCTCGTTCGATGATTGATGCCAGAGTGACTCCTTCGTGGATACTGAGACCCTGTTTGGCAATAGCTGTTCGGATTTCTGGAGTAAGTCGTTTCTGCATTTCGTCTAACGATGCGCGAATTATTTGGGTGGGAGATGTTTCTGTTGTTCTCTGAAATGACTCGGGATATAAGTATCCTTCCAAACTAGCAGAGGTTGGCTTATCTACGAGCGCTGGGTGATCGGTGTATGTTGAAGCCTGGAATGCTTGCTCTGTTGCAGTAGCGTCAAACCCGGCGTTGATAAATGCTTGTTTGGTCTGATCAATTCTCTGACCTGGCTTGATAGTAAACAGTTTACTAGTTATTTTTCCTTCAGTAATAATGGTTACAATTTCAGCAACGGTTTGACTTGGGGAGAGCGAATAGGTGCCGGCTAAGATAGAATCTTGGAGGTTTTTTGTACGAGTGTATTGTGTAAAAGCCCAGTCACTGCGAATCAATTTTTCGCTCTTTAGTAACGTTGCTACGTCGGTAACCGAAGAACCACTCTTGATCACAATCGTATGAGTAGTCTGATTGGAGCTTACAGCTTTGAGATTATTGAAATAATATTGTCGCGATCCATAGATCCCAGCAGTAGTGGCTATCAAAGCTACTGCTAAAAATGAACCGATGAGTAATCGGGTCCGAGTAGTTTTTCGACGATATTTATACGTCATGTAATTCCTCAGGAAGAGTATCGAGGAAGTCTTGCAATATGTATGTAGCGGCGAGTGCATCGATGTCACCCTTTTCGAATGAATTACCTCTCGCTTTGAGCTCTTCTTCGGCCTTGACAGACGTCAGGGCTTCATCTTGAAGGTGGATGGGTATAGAAACAGTTTCTTTTAGTTTAGCAACGAAATCATGTACACATTTAGTTTGAGCGGTATCTTGCCCTTGGAGGCCCCGAGGTAACCCAACGACTACATCAGTGATGTTTTCTTTTTCGATTTTCTCAGCGAGAACGGATTCTATTTGCTCACTGTTTTCGATATAGCCATTCGGTTGAGCAATTCGTACACCCTCTGGATTTGTTGCAAGCCCAATACGAGCTAGCCCTACGTCGAGTGCGAGTGCATGGATGTTATTTATCACCGGTGCTGCTCGCCTGTTCAAACACCAAAGTAATTTTGCTTGGCTTGGTTGGTGTGGTGTACACCCAGAATGGACTGTATTTGACCGATACTTCTTTGACCCCCGGTCGGTTGCCTAAGATTTGCTGGACATCGCCTTTTTTCTTGCCGGCAATCTCTTTCTTGATAGCATCTTGGTCAATTGCCGCGCCAGTAGAAACAGTCGATTGCACGGAGAATGCTTGCTCAGTTGGAGATTTTTTGTCACCAGCCCTAAAGATCGCTTTATCGAGACCATCATCGTTGACACTTTGCTTGGTGGCGTCAAACTGCTTCTTGGCTGCAGCCACCACTAGCGACTTAAGGTCTTCACGTTTAACACCCATAAGCGTATAGGTAGTTACGCTCGACACTGTCACATCTGCACTTTCGGATCCGACGGCAGGAGTCGCAGTAATCACCGGATCAGCTTTGGTAAACGAATCTGGCAAAATAAACTGACCGGCATCAGATAACAGTTTTTTAAGCTCTGTGTTTGCAGCAGTTTTGCTTTTGTCGTTCAGTTTTTGCTTGGCGTTAGCCACGTCTTGATCGCTCACCACCGTCACATTCTTATTTGTCCCGCCCGTCATAACACTACTATCTACACCAGCCACGCTACTAAATCCAGCCACAGAGAAGGCCCGTCCACCACTAATATTGTACTGGTCGCCTGCGTTTTGGGCAGCAACATTCACGGTCGCTGAAGAATATTTAGGAATACTATCATTTTCGCAAATAGTGCCAACAACGACTCTACTCAAACTCACATCTGCCTGAGTTACAAAGTTCAAATTACCATTACTCACGAAAGTACCCGAAGGTATTGTGACTTCGCTCTTATCACAGTTGCTGAGCTTAACAGTAACAGTACCGGTTGCTTTTTCTCCAACATTTTTTTGGCCAGTGGCGGTGATTTTTTCGGTATCTGTTTTTTTGACTTCTTTTATAACCGCAGGGACAATTTTTTTATCTGAATCGAGTGTTTTCACACTAGCACTAGCAGTGAACGAAATATCTGTTGCGACACTGATGTTATCGGTTTTGACTGTCACCGTAGCAGATGGCAATACAAATCCACCGACATACCAGCCGATTATGAGTAACACGAGAATACCGCCCGCAATCAAGAGTATCTTTCGAAATCTGTCAAAATCAGGAATTTTAAGTTTTTTATCTGATTTAGTTTTTTTAGTTTCAGAACTACTGGATGAATTATCCGATGAGTCTTCTTCTGGCTCATCTTCAAGGTCGATTGTTTCTTCTTGTGGCGCTTTAGGTGCTGCACTAGCGAGCTCTCCGACAGTTTTAGAAGTATCAACTGGAGCGCCTTTTGCACTTTTCGGAATTGCATCGGTAACTTCTTCTAGTTCTTCGTCACTGTCACTTGCCTCTGGTACTTCTGGGTCGTCTACTTGCGGGGTGGTCTGACCTTCATCAACCACTGCCAGCTCATCGCTCGGAGCTTTTGGTGCGGGAGGTATCATCGGTTTTGACTGCAATGTCTTAGCCACATGCAGCTTCACTGCTCCGGCTAGCGGTAAAATACTAGCTTCTGAAGTTATCAAGACAAGTTGTTTCTTATGTTCGTTGCCAGCCCGTGACAACAGTTTCATATTGACAATACTTTGAAGCATAGCGGCTCTCTTGGGGAGCACGAGAGCAACAATCCGTTGTTTGGATTGCGATATTTTATCGATGATACTCGTAATCTCGTCATCAATATCTATATAGATTGTAGCTTTATTGGAATCAGCCATTATTGGCTCCTTGTTTTTGCGAGAATAGTTGGATCATAATTCTATTATACCTTTAATATCTTATCGATGCGTTGCCGAATAGTACTAGTAGTACCCGGTGCCTGATCTTGTTGTAATGTGTCGAGTCCAACGCGGAGTAGCCCCATTGCGGTGATGAATGTATGGTCGGTAACCGTACCGGTTTTGTCGATAATACCAACAACATGGCTTGGCTGGATATGTTGCACGACTGGTTTTCGCGTAAATGGTAAATCGGCATACCAGTTGGATGATTCAAGTTGGTGCATCAGCATGTCGAGACTCGAACCACCACCACAGAGCAGTATTCGGCGAGGGAGATGATCGAGAAGCGTAAATTCACCAAGGGCTAATTCTACGCCAGCTGTCCAAACACTCAACGTCTTTTGGAGGCTTTTCTCGACATCGGCAATCTTGGATTGAGCAGTTTTGTTGGTCGATAAGCCAAGTTTTAGCTCTTCAGCTTGCAAGAAACTAACATTTAAATCTCGTTCAATACTACGGGTATAGGCACGGCCACCAATACCAAACATCTTGGTGCCTTGCATGCCGCCATCGTTGATAACAGCTATGTCTGTGGTACCGCCACCAACATCCATCAAAATAGCACTCATACTAGCATTCGGGTCGTCACCGATGACCGAGCGTGCGACGGCAAAAGGCTCTGCGGCAACTGCGAGAAGCTCAAGATCTAATTCCTTAGCTGTGCGCTCGAGTGCACCGATGTGAATCATAGGTGCAAAGGCTGTATAGAGCTGGATCATGATCTCTTTACCCTTGAATCCAACGGGGCTGGTAACAGGATAGCCGTCAATCTCAATGTTAACTAATGCGCTGTTAACCATCCTAATTTCAACGTCTTTTCCACCGAGTTCCCAGGTGAGTTGTTGCCGAGCGCGTTCACGAGCTCGTTCTTGTACGAGGCCAATGATGCGTTCAACTTCGGCGATATCGAGTTCTTTTTCTGGAGTCTTTCGTTTAATTCTAACAGTTATGGTTGTGCCCTTAACGAGTTCACCGGCAATCCCAATGACTGCTGATTTGGGGCTGACACCTGCTTGCTTTTCGGCAATGTTAAGCGCTGCATCACAATTATTCACTACTGATTGGATGTCAGATATGGCACCAGCTTGCATATCGCTGAGTTCTTGATGCGTTCGGCCGACACCAATAATCTCTACGCCGGAATCGGTAACGCGACCAATCAGCGCCTTAACAAATTCTGTTCCAATATCTAGTGCGACAATGTATTGGTCGGTGTCTTTTTTGGCATGGAGTGCGCGCGTCTTTGCGACGACACTTGTTTTAATAGTCTTTATTTTATCAAGCATAAGCAGTTCTCAGTATATCATTTTGAGTAGTCATGGTCTATATAAGTATAGTCCCCTGGACTAAAATCTAACAGATATTATTTCTACGTCACAAGTAAAAACGCTTATAGGTGATGCGAGGCCACCAATGAGACACGAGGTAGAGTTTCGTCTGCGTTTTGGACATCATGGACTGGGCGCTTGTTGGCGTCAATGAATAGCACGTCACCTTCTGAAATTAGTATTGGCGTGACTGGCCCAAGATATTCGTCGAGTGTATCGGTTGCGCGCACACCGCCCGAGGGAGCTTCGCGTACGCGAACTAACGCTTCTCCGGCAACCCCCACTATAGCCGTCAATCCTACGAGGGTTTTAATATCTTGATGTGCTCCTAATCGACCACCCCCAAAGTAGGTATTTGCTAGCATTCTAAAGTTGGCTTTTCTACCCCATTGCTCAGTACGATTGAGCCCCGTGGAGCGAACAGTCTGCACCAAAGATTTGCGAACATGTGCTATTGCCGGCGTAACTGCACGAACAAGCAGCCCATGAGCATTTATCGAATATTGGGTCATGTCTGAGCGAAGTTTACCACCCGCATGCACTTCGCGGTCAGGGAATTTCCACTGATATTTGGAGACATCTTGAGCTAAGAGCTTCATAAAGTCATCATCAAAAAAACCTCGAGCAACGCCAAATTGCCTTGTTCGAATTGAATCTATTACTTCAGGAGAGAGTACCATCGAGAACCCTATACGAGAGCAGCTTTGATTCGTCGGACGCCAGCCGAAGATGCTTCTTCTTTGAGAATTTTGAAGTGTTTACCGTCTTGCTCGAGTTCTTGAGTGTTATCTACGTGAGGGCCACCACATATTTCGAAACTGAATGGCTTCTTCGAGCCGTCGGCTTGCATGTTATAGACTTTCACTACGTCACCATAACGGTCACCAAATTGGCCAAGGGCATGTTTTTCATTGATAGCAACATCGGTTGGGTATTCGTGCCACGTAACGACGAGATGATTTGCTATCTGTTCGTTGACGATTTTTTCTACTTGGCTAATCTGCTCGGGTGTCACTTTTTGATCATGACTAAAGTCAAATCTGAGTCGTTCCTCAGTAATATTACTTCCCCGTTGAATGACATGATCACCGAGTACATCGCGAAGCGCTTGATACATTAAGTGTGTAGCGGTGTGGTATTTGCGGTGGATGTGGCTCTGACCACCAAGGCCGCCCTTGAATTGGCCTTTGGTTGCGGTCCGACTGAGTTCACGCTGCAACGCCATATGGGTGTCGTATTGTTTATGCCAGTCAGAAGCAAGCTCAATGTTCTGGTTTTTTGCCTCTTCAACGCTCAGCTCCATCGGGAAACCGTACGTGTCGTAGAGTTTAAAGATAAGCTCACCATGATTTCGCTCATCGGAATTTTCGAATAATTTCTTAAACTCTCGGATACCTTTGGTGAGTGTCCCACGGAACACTTTCTCTTCTTTCTGTAGGGTTGCAAGTAGTTCCTCGCGGCGTGAAGCAATTTCAGGGAAGTCCTCGTGGTAACAATCGGCAATGATCGGCACCGCTAATTTCATGAGGTCTTGTTCAATCCCAAGATCAAACGCGAATCGAATAGCGCGTCGAAGCAAGCGACGCATCACATAGCCCTGCTCTTTATTGCTTGGCGTGACGCCATCAACTGCCAAGAAAAGTGCAGCTCGAAGATGATCGGCAATAACACGCATTGCAGTCGTGTGTTCATCGTATTTTTTACCAGTTTTGGTTTGGAGACCTTCGATAATCGGCCACAAGACGCTAATTTTAAACATGTCTGGGTCGTTAATCGCTGCAGCAGCAATTCGCTCCATGCCCCCACCAAAGTCTACGTTTTTATTAGGGAGTTCTTCGAATCCACGTTCAGTGCGCTTATAGGTCATGAAAACACTGTTTCCAATTTCCATGAATCGGCCACAGTCGCAGTTCGGGTGACAGTTCTTACCAAAAGATGGATCATGAACGATTTCATCAAACAGGTAAAACACTTCACTATCTGGGCCGCACGGGTCACCAATAGGGGTCGAAGCGGGTTTGCCGCCTCGGCTCCACCAGTTTTTACTGCCATCATAGTAAAAGATTCTCTCGCCTGGCTTGATACCACGCTTATAGCCATCGGCTTCGGACCCAATCTGGGCTGCTTTAGCATCGATGTTTTTATCGTTATATAATTTCTGCCAAATTTTTACCGATTCATCATCTTGTGGAAGTTGAAAATCTCGATCGCCGGCAAAAACTGTTACATATATTTTCTTTGGATCAAGGCCAACAATATCTGTCAGGAAGTTGAAGAACCACGGAAGTTGCTCAGCTTTGAAATAATCCCCAAAACTCCAGTTTCCAAGCATTTCAAAGAAGGTTGTATGACGGTTATCACCTACTTCATCGATGTCATCAGACCGAAAACATGTTTGGCTGTCGACGACACGAGAGCCAGCAGGATGTGGCTCTCCGAGGAGATACGGGAGAAGTGGCTGCATGCCAGAACCTGTAAACAAAGTAGTGGGATCATTGTCGGGGACTAAATTCGCTCTTGGAACAATCACATGGCCATTCTTCTTGGCAAAATAAAGATACGCTCGTCTAATTTCTTGTGCATTCATGGCAGCCGACCTCCTAAGTCAAACATGTTTGATAGAAATGCTGGTTAATTAAACCTTCATTACTTCTAGTATAACAGAGGTAGGTTTTGATCCAAAATTTGATATAGAGCGCTAATTACACTATGAAATTGACATTTTAATAAATCATAACAAAACAGCTTGCAAGATCACACGAGAGGCGTGCTAAGGTTGGGGTAATTCTGCGTGCCGTCAAGATGATCGGTGTCACCACATTGCTGGTCAGTTTTACTGCAACAAGTGATGGACCCGCCACAATTGATCTAAACATTTGTAGTGCAGTAAAAGTACCCGCCACCTGCACCAATAGAGTGGTAACATTTAAGAAAGCACCGGCAGGTTATTAAGAATTGGCTAAATGACGATACCGCCGCCTAAGACGTGAGAATCTGAGTACACTACTGTTGATTGGCCAGGCGTTGCTGCCCGGATATCATCCTTGAGGAGTAATAGAGTTGATTCAGCAGTTGTTTCAATGACTGCATCGACTAGCTGAGCACGATGTCGAGTACGCACCTGTACCTTTGACCCTGCTACTGGCTTGCTGTTAATCCAATGCACGTCGGAAAGCGCTAAACGATTGGTCCATAAATTTGAATCGTTGATATCGGTGGTAACTCGTACCTGATTTTTGGCCATATCTTTTCCGATTACATAGTATGGTAAACCACCACCAATGTCGAGCCCATGTCGTTGACCAATAGTATAGAAAATTGCGCCTTCGTGCCTTCCCACAACTGTACCGTCTTGGTTGATAACATCGCCAGGTTTCTGAGAGCCAAGCTCATGAATTAAAAAGTCTTTAATACCAACTTTACCTACAAAACAAATCCCCATGCTTTCTTTTTTGGTGGCTGTCACCAATCCAAATTTCTTTGCCAATTCGCGGACCTCTGGTTTTGTAAAATCACCAAGTGGAAATAGTGTATGTTTGAGTGCGTCTTCGGTAACTCGATATAAAAAGTATGTTTGATCTTTGTTATCATCTTTCGCTCTGAGTAACTTTCCTTCTTTTACACGAGCGTAGTGTCCGGTAGCGATCATGTTGGCACCATCCTCGAGGCACGTTTCAAGGAACACCTTGAACTTCACTTCTTGGTTGCACATGATATCGGGGTTTGGCGTACGACCTGATTGGTACTCGGAAACCATATAGTCGACGACTTTCCCTCGGTATTCTTTTTGGAAATCATACATTTTGAATGGAATGCCGAGCTGAACGGCAACGCGCTTAGCGTCTTGGTAATCCTCTTTCCATGGGCATGGCATACCGGGGAGGTCTTGGCTCCAGTTCTTCATGTATACGCCCGTAACGTCATAACCCTGCTCTTTGAGTAGGGCTGCAGTGACAGAACTATCGACACCTCCGCTGAGGCCAACGTATACTTTTGTATTTTTCATTGTTTTATATTATAACAGAGTTTTTAAACGAACTAAAGCTATGCTTGCAAGGATCGTGCGAGATTAGGCTTAGAATCTGCAAGTATCTTCTGGATACTGAAATCAAAGGTCTTGGTGCTTGTTCGAATCAGGCAACCTCCACCGATACTCGCCTGCACCCCCGGTTCAATGAGTGTATTTGGATGGATATTTGATCGGAACCACTTTACTAATGCTCGTAGCGCCCGCTTTGATGGAGTACTGGCAAATGTGATATGAACAACCGGAGCTGTTCGTCGTACATATTTAAGCTGGTTAACCAGTTGGGTTCGTTCATCGCTCTTGAGCATTTCTAACTTTGAGCTTGATATGAGGCTTTGAAGTAGCGACCCGGGAGTTGGCATGGTTGCGTGAGCACTCTTGTTTTTGGCCTGCACTAAAAAATCATCAATTGCGAAAAGTTCCCGTTGAATTTTACCGAGCTCGATGGGAGTCACGATTACATCAGTTAGTAGAATCCCTGGCTCAGATTTCACGCTTCATATCCTCGAGAATAGCTATTTTATTTTCATCCAAATGACTAATGATAAATTTCACTTGATCAGTAACCTCAAGGTGAGTCGCGAGTGAATACTGTACGTGATGTGTAATAACGTCAGCCATATTCTCACTAAAACGAGTAAGTCGTCGTTCTTTCTCCTGTGCGAGTTCCTTGGCAAACGAATCAGTCATATTCTTTTGATATTCTGCCATGGTTTTATCGATGCGCGAAAACGCCTCAGTCATATGCTGTTGGGCGGCTGCTATGCTCTGTTTTTGATCAGAAAACTCATCCTTCAGAATTTCGCTTGCGCGATCTTTGATATATTCTGTGACCTCATCGCTGATTGTATGTAAATCTTGTTGTAAAAACGTGGCATTTTGGTCGAGAGTCCTCTCGAAGCGTGCAGTGCCTTTTTCGATCAGATGCTGTCGATATTCATCACTAAAAATATCGCCATTCGTGCCGCCGCCACCGCCTCGCCCTTTTGGGCCAAGTCGAAGAGCCATCCAAATAAATGCAAGTAGTGCAGAGAATATACATCCGATGATTACAAACAGGAGGATTAGTTCTACGTTCTGGCCCACCATAACTCTTTCCGCTTATGCCCTATAGTATAGAGGACAACGATAAAAGTAGGAAGAGGCTCGTATTATTTAACAAGGCTGGAAAGTATACGAACCGTTTGTGTAATCATCTCTTCGGTCGTATCGCGTCCCATTGTGAAACGAAGACTTGTTTGAGCCTGTTGCTCGCTCATCCCAATCGCTTTGAGAACATGTGAAGGCTCATCACTGCTAGCGCTACACGCAGAACCTACTGCACACTGAATTCCTGCTTCATCAAGCTCCATCATAATTCTTTCGTTGTCGGTACCTGAAATAGTGATGTGGACCAGATTATGAAGATTGTTTGATCGAGTAGTAATCTCTGCTTCCGGGACATGCGTAGTGAGTTGTTGAACAAAATATTGTTGAAGCATTTCAAGACGCTTAGATTCACCAGCTCGTTTTTTTGAAGCCTTTTCGAGAGCCGCACTAAAGCCGATGATACTTGCTACGTTTTCAGTGCCGCTCCGTAAGCCATATTCCTGCCCGCCACCGTATAAGAGCGGCGTAAGTTCAATTCCTGTCGCAATATACAGTGCGCCGCTTTGCTTTGGTCCATAGATTTTACCGCCATTGAGGCTGAGCATATCAACGCCCATATTCTTTACGAGTAGTGGCAATACATTTGGTGCTTGTGCTCCATCACTATGGAGATACAACGGCAATTGAATATCATTTTTCTGACGTTCTACTTTTACTTCTGCAATAATTGTGGCAATTGCCGATAGATTCTGGATGGTACCAATTTCATTGTTGGCATACATTACGCTCACCAGAGCCACCTCATCAGTTAGGAGTGCACGGAGTTCTTTCAGATCTAGCATCCCTTTTTGGTCTACAGGGATAATTGCGTGATCATACTGCTTTGCAGCCTCTAACACAGAATCATGCTCAATTGCCGAGACGAGTACTTTTGCTTCGGGGTATCGAGCCATCACCCCATGAATAACGATATTATTTGCCTCTGTTGCTCCAGCAGTAAAGATTATTTCTCGAGGTCGCACAGCAAGCACTTTTGCCACGCGTGCTCGGGCTTCTTCTGTATCATTACGTATTTTCTTTGCAGCTAAGTACGTGGCGCTAGGGTTATAAAATTGGTCCGAAAGAAACGGCATCATTTGTTTCAAAACGCTTGGGTCAAGCGGCGTTGCTGCTGCATGATCGAGATAAATAGTTTTCATGAATAGGTACCTGCTTATGGTAGGTAATTATACATCTCGGAATTTACCCGCTTTGTATAAAGGTTGGCAGCATCACGCAAATGAATCGCTTCCTGCACACTTACAGGTTGGTAATGGCTACCATCTTGAGCTTTTAGAATTGCATTTGGTCTGACATCGTAACGTGTTGTTTTACTACGGTGATTCCCCTGTTCATCGTTCCATTCTTCATGCCAAATCCAGGTACGCTCATCGAGGCAGAAGAATTCTCGACGGCCGCCGGTAGGGATCGGACCAAAGAGTGTTCCGCCAATTCGTGCTTCATGTCGAATAAGATCACGGTACAATTCGGCGCGTCGTTCTTCTTGGCTTGGGCCAAGGATAGTTTTTATAATTTTCTGAAACATCAGGGGCGCCTTAGACCGAAGGATTATTCCCGGTTATTCGATGTACAGCAGCATGTGCTAAAGCAACTGCGTTCTCGCGATTCCATTCACCGTTTGCAGGAACAACATGAAGAGGGCTTGGCTCAACGGTAACAGTAGCAGTAACGATAGGTTGTGCTGAGGTTGTCTGAGGTTGCTCGACTGGGCTTACTGTTGTCACGACATTCGTATTAGGCTGGGCGGCAGTCATTGGTTGACTCGCTATAATTTGTTCCACGGTAGTTCCGAGTACTGAGCTAGCATCAAAAATGGTTCGTTTTCGTTTCATAGGAGTAACGTGCTCGGGCATTAAGACCGGCGGGTGCTCAGGTGAAAATGGTTGTGTAGTTGTTGGATTCATAATGTTTAAAACAGATTGAAAAGTTTAATTGCGCTCTGCGTAGTGGAGTGCGCGATGGTTTCGAGTGGAACGTGTCGTAATTTACCCAGAAACTCCGCCGTAGTAACCACATGCTTAGGCTGACAGATTGTACCACGATAAGGTGTGGGAGTCAAGTAGGGAGCATCTGTTTCAAGAAGTAATCGGTTCAATGGAACTGCTCGCGCTGCATCGAGTTGAGCAGAATCTTTGGTAAACGTCATGATTCCGTTAATTCCCACATAGAGTCCTCGATCCAATATTTGCTGAAGCTCGACTGTCGTTGCACTAAAACTATGAATAACCCCTGGTAATTTGAAATCATCGTAAATTTCCCAGAAATCGTGCCAAACACTTGCAGTACTCGTTGGATCTACACCTTTAGCGTCTCGTACATGGAAAATCACCGGGAGAGAATGCTCCTCAGCAATAGTTAGCTGAAATCGGAGCATCTCCATCTGCTCTACACGATCTGAATGATTGTAGAAATAATCCAACCCAATCTCACCGATAGCTACCACCTTAAGTTTACTAGCAAGGGCGTGAAATTCCTGACGCGCGGTATCATTTTCAATATAATCTTTTGCTTCATGAGGGTGGAGGCCGATGGCCGCCCACACCCCATCATGTTGAGCAGCAAACGTAACAGCATGTTTACTATCCTCAAGCGTACAGCCAACGCACAGCAGGCGTGTAACGCCCGATTCTTTGGCATTGGCTAACGCCTCTAGAGGATCAAGCTCATAATCAGCAAATTGAATATGACAGTGGGTATCAACGAAATCCAGCGTTGGCATACTAGGCTTTCTTCGATGGTGTTTCTTTAGTTTCGTGGCGCGGGAAAAGAGTACCTTTAATCGGGCGGATAACACCTTCTTCGAACACATGCTTGATACTTGCGGCGGTTTCGGGCATGAATGGCTCGAGTAAATCAGCGATTTCAATCAAACAGCTTACTTGATATGCTAGTACTTCTTGGAGGTGCTCTTTGTCGTTTGTCTTGGCGATAGACCATGGTTTTTCTTGCTCGATGTATTGGTTCAATCCACGAACTTGCTCCCACACGTCATCCAGAGCACGATCGAATTTGCAGGCCTCAATAGCGGACCAATAGGCAGCATTATCATGATTGGCTGGTGGTACTTCCCCGATAATCCCATCCTGATACTGGGTAACCATTGCTGCAGTTCGTTGCACGGCGTTACCAAGTTCGTTAGCGAGCTCATTGTTATAGACTGCCGCCAACTGATCCCATGAAAAATCACCGTCATCATAGCTTGGAATATGACGAAGCATATAGTAGCGGAACACATCGGTGCTATATTTTTTGACGATTTCATCAGGACTGACGACATTTCCAAGTGACTTGCTCATCTTCGTATTGCCGATATTCACGAACCCATGGACAAACAATTTTTCTGGCAACGGCAATCCTAGGCCAAGCAAAATACCAGGCCAAATTGCTGCATGGAATCGGAGTATATCTTTACCAATCACCTGTACGTTTGCAGGCCAAAACTTTTTGAAATCTTCGTGTTCCGGGTATCCTAGCACCGTAATATAGTTCAATAATGCTTCGAACCACACGTACATGACTTGGGTTTTATCACCAGGAACGGGAATACCCCAGGTTAGCTTGCTTACTGGTCGAGAAATGCTGATGTCATCCAACCCTTCGATAATCACATTCAAAATTTCATTACGCCTCGTCTGCGGGATGACCTCAAAGGTACCGGCTTGAATAGCTGCTCTAATTTGGTCGGAATAGTTAGAGAGCTTGAAAAAGTAGTTCTCTTCCTCAATTCGCTCATACGGTTTCTTGTGCTGCGGGCAAGAACTATTGTTGAGTTTGGCAACTGCATCGGTAACATATTCTTCGCAGCCGGTACAATACAGACCAATATAGTTACTCTTGTAGATATCTTTCTCAAGTTGCTTCCAGATGATAGCCGCTCGTTGCTCATGACCGGCATCGGTTGTCCGAATAAACCGGTCATTACTAATATTGAGCGTTTTAGCAAGGTCGCGAAATTTCTGGCTTTGCTGGTCGGCTAACGCTTTTGGAGTAAGCTTGAGCTCAGCAGCTTTGTCGGCTATTTTTTGACCGTGCTCATCTGAACCTGTAGTAAATATCGTTGGCTTGCCCTGCTTGCGAGCAGCTCGAGCCAAAACATCAGCCATGACAAATTCAAGTGCATGCCCGATATGGGGGTCACCGTTAACATAGGGGATTGAGGTTGCGACGAGGTAATTCATATATACATTATACCTTTGATTGTTGACTTAAGAAATTTGTAATGCGATCGATTGAAAATAGAGTATAAAAAAGTTAGCCCATGCGGGGCATCATTACCATCAATAGATTGTAATTACTTTTTGTCATAACTCTATTATACCACGTTTACTCACGGCTCACATCTGTTATATGGCGTTTTAGGGGGATGCCCTGGGCGCACAATCCATCAAAACACTCAAATCATTAGTATGCTCACTATCTTCTCGAAGGAGGTCAATAACTTCACCGATTGACGAACCCGTGCGGCCTGTTTACTTTGAGACCGTTTGAGCCACCCGATCTGCTAAATCTATCGTACCGTTATCAATGCCACCAGCACGTCAAAACGATGCGAATATGTTTCCATTATATATCGAGCAGTAACGTCAACCCATTCATCGAATAATCGACTTTCTGTCGGAACGGCCTTACCAAAGTCAGCCTTAAAGCCATGAAGATGAGGCGGGGCTTTGAAACTGCTATGAACACTTGTATCTACGAGTGGTGCACGCGCCAAGTGATCTCTGAATCGCTCAAGTCGTTTCTCTAAAGAAGCTGGCATATTCTAGAAAGTATACCATAATTTATGTATCAAATTTGGTGGCTAGATGCCAGAGTTTACAGATACGACAGCGGTACGTTTTGAGCTGAGTGCCATGTTGGTGGTGTGCGACGACGGCAGCAACGCGAGCCTGTTTTTGTGTATCAAAGGCGATTTTATCGCTACAAGGAAGGTCGGTCACGAAAATACTCTTTGCATAATGTTATAAAAATCGAGTTCGTCCAACCAAATCCAGTTTGACTTGGGTACACCCCTTCGATTGGTGGCTTATGTGGTTTTACTACATTATATTTTTCTTGAAAAACTCCGTAACGTTCGAACCAGTAGAGATTAGTGCTTAGCCATTTCCTGGCGATTGATTCGGCGTGCTCGTGATAGCCATACTTTTCTAGACCAGTGATTACTATGTAGTGCAAAGGAGACCAGCCATTTGGGTAAGCCCATTGTGTTTTCAGAGATCCAAAAATACTCATATCGAGTAGTGGTTTTGATGTGGTCGCAAGCCCACCCGAATGTTCGAATTTACCGATGTTATTGACCATCTTTGCTGCCTGCTCATCGGTGGCAACTCCAGCCCATAGCGCGAAGAATCCAGCAAGCGACCAGACGTCACCCATTCGTTCTTTGTTGTAGTTATAATCGAAGAAAAATCCGCGGTGAGAATGCCACATATATTTACTTATAGTGTGTTTTCTTTTGCTTGCTTTGTGTTGCCAATTTTTTACGTCATTGAGGTCATCGCGCTGTTCTGCAGCCCATGCAAAGTCAGCTTCGTATTTGTACAGTAGGCAATTCAAATCTATCGGCAGATAGTCTAAGCACTTTCTTTCAAATCGAGTTGTCATGTCCCATCCGCTTTCAGCTTCGGCAAGGTCATGGAGCATATTAATGTCGTAATATCGGCTCAAGCCATGATAAATATCATGCCAAAACGGATGTTTATTGTTGGTCCACACTTGGACGTATTCTGCTTGCGCAATATCCATGCGCTCCTTGAGCCACTGTACATCTTTATTCCCCGTCTCATAAATAAGACGAATAAAACTCGTTAAGAGTGGTGGCTGCGACCGGCTCATGTAATACATTCGACTGGCATTAGGAATGAATTGAAATCGCTTGAAAAGATATAGTAAATTTTCGAGCATTCCTTCTGCTATATGTTGATGTTTCGTACCCACAAGGCCGAGCACGGTGAAATAACTATCCCAGTAATATTGTTCTTCGAAAGTAAATTTCGCTTTTTTGTCGGCTGCAGGAACGACAAAAGGGTGAGGCAAACCAATGATAGTTCCTGAATCTTCCTGGTGCGAGGCGATCAGTTGAGCCCAGTGATCTTCAATGTATGCCAGTGCCCGTTGTATATTGAGATCGTCTATGTCACCTGTTTTGTTGGAAAATTTTCGAATTATTTTTTCAGTATATGTATTTTTGATACCCATGTTTCAAGGGTAGGCTACCCAACCAGTACCCGTCAAGCAAATCACATTTTCCTTCCCTGTTAGAGGAGAAACCTCTAGACCTAGAGGAGAAACCTCTAGACCCTCTTGCGGATTGCCACCGGCAATCCTCACCTTCGGGGCAGTACCCAATAGCTTTCAATTCCAAGAAAAAAACCCGATCAAAGATCGGGTACTTTTCTTGGAGGACCTAGTGCGAAAAAATTGGCACCTGATTGTGGAGGAACAGATGAGATGGAAAGATTTACTGTATGTTGAGTGGAATCGTCGCAAGAGTGTTTATATACCCGAAGGGTGATGCACTAAAGTCGAATGCAAAAGACTATTGACTGATATGCAAATACATGCTAACATAATATTCTAATGTCTGAAGGTTTTGTTAATCCCCCAACAGATGAGCGCATACTGACGACTGGTAGGCGTAATTTCCTGCGAGGCATGCTCGGTGTCGGTGCGGTTTTAGTCGTTGACGGATGGCGAGCCATTGATGGGACCCAAGATAGCTCTGTTGAGCCAAGTCAGGGCGAGACACAGGAACAAACTTCTCAACCCGATACCCAAAGCCCCGCTAGTGAAACCAGTGGTGGCGCCCAGGACAATCAAACAACCGAGTCCGCTCCTGCGGATGAAGGCAAATCTGACAGATCACGGAATCCGATCACAGGTCTACTGAGAACGATTGATCAGAGTATAGTGACAAATGACGGTTTCGGCGACACGATTGCAGACAGCCTTGTGGCGACTGCTGGGGTGTTTGGCTGGAGCGTATTTGCAAACAATAGTCTCGTGGGGTTGTATAGCGGAAATAGTGGTAGTCAAGAGATAATTGCCCGCTACAAACGCAACAAACTGAAAACGCTATTCTCTTTGGTTGTAGTTGCACCCGTAGCAGAGGAAGCTATTTTTAGGGGCATACCAGCTATAGGCGGCGGGACAGATAGTCTTATGCCGTTCCGTGGTATCGCATCTACTTATGCATTTGGAAAAGTACATCAATTGAAAGCTGATAAAAAAGAGCCTGACGCCTCAGAGAAGCTCGCCGCTAGAATCCCGGGCGAAGAGCCAAAGGAAAAGTCTGATATAAAGCTTGACCCCAACAAGGTGCCAGTTCCTCAGTATGCCTTAGGGGCTTATCTTTGGATGGTAGCCCGAAGGAAAGGTATCGCACACTCTATTGTTGCTCACGCCACAACCAATGCAGTAGTTTCTGGCTTCCTCGAAATCGGCTCAAGAACAGGTAGTAATGACCGATCAGCTGAAATAGTCGAAGAGTAGTTTCGTCGCACAATCCAGCTTATATGCACATCTTCTAACTCCAATTAGCATCGCAGAACATGTGTCCTGAGGCAAAACAAAAAGCACTGTTCAAAGTGCTTATGCTTGGTGGAGCTGGCGGGTAACGCAGCTTCGCTGCTCTCTCCAGAAGTTTGCAGATGGCAAACCAGTTTGCTTCTGAAACTTCTCTTGCGGATTGCCACCGGCAATCCTCACCTTCGGGGCAGTACCCAATAGCTTTCAATTCCAAGAAAAAAACCCGATCAAAGATCGGGTACTTTTCTTGGAGGAGCTGGCGGGTAACGCAGCTTCGCTGCTCTCTCCAGAAGTTTGCAGATGGCAA
>CAZBRN010000014.1:0-18108 GCA_964494545.1 uncultured Candidatus Saccharibacteria bacterium
TGAATACGGCCCCAATGTAGCTAACGCGAATACCCCCGAAGAGGTTATATATAATAGGGCGAATTTATACAAGGATGTGTTTAAATTCAATACGGTTCGCTTTGTTACATGTACGCAAAATAACGTTTGCGATAGTTTGGGTGGCTACGGAACATTCAACAGTACATCATTTACAGCTCTCGATAGATACATAAACGAAATGACGGCAAAAGGTATTGTGGTGATGATTTCGAATCATGATGGTAAGGCGTGTTGGCAGTACGGTTTTGATTCTGACGATAAGCGTTCGGTGTACGAATTTTGGAGTGCTGCTGCCGCTCGTTACAAAAATAACCCCTACGTCTGGTTTAATGTATCTAACGAGCCAAATAATGATAGTAATTTATGGCGTGAGGTTCACCGCGAGGCTATCACCCGTATACGTGCCACGGGTGCTAGAAATATGATTATTGTGGATGGTCTAAACTGCGCAAACGATCAGACTAATAGATCTAACAACATAGATCTTAATCAGTCTGCAATTTATACGTACGGGCAAGAATTACTGCAATTGGCGAGTGGCAATGTAATATTCTCCACCCATCAGTACGATATAACGTTAACAGCCGATCTAGGTATACCAACTAATACTACTAGATTTGCCCAGTTTGTTGATGGTATTAGGAGCAAAGGGTTAGCCTTATTGGTCGGCGAGATTCCTTCACCCTATAATACACCGGCAAGTTCTACTAAAGACAAAAAAGAAGTGTCTTTTGAAAGTGTAATGAATGTAGCGATTGAAAAGAAGAATTTAGGAGTTTTGACATGGACTCCATACAAGAACGTTGATGGCTTTTGTCTTATCACTGGACAGTGCGCTGGGACTGGGGCAAATCAGGCTACCCAGTGGTGGAATATTAACAAAACAGATGGCGCAAAACCTACTAATCTCACGCGCGGGGGCAGTGTCATGTGGGACTACGCACATCTTATAAACGGCCTTTAATGTAATAGCAAAGATCTACTACCACACCGACCCAAAACACAGCAACCACACAGAACCAGGCTAATCTTGGCCAGACAGGACAAAAGGTGCTCACGGCAGCTTTTGTCGGCCGTGTTTTTACTATCCTCACTAGCAGCAGCCATTGTCGCTAGAGGTAAGCACAGATATACTGGGATCAGTGAAAAACCGTCGAATAAATATTCCAGCGAGTCTAGGCCGTATCGTTCATAGGGTTAATCGTTTCCTGCATGATAACAGAGACCAGTGTCGCCTGCGTGCGCCGCTTTATCTTTCGGGCTTACTAGTAGGTCTGACCCTCGTTTTTCGGCATATTGAATGGTTGATATTTTTCGCACTCATCCCATGTGTTACCTATGTGAGAAACATGCATTCAATCAGTCGATCGAAAATCCTTCTCGACTTCTATCTGTTTGGATTCATCATATGCGGTTATGCCAATTACTTTCTATTTGAACTCGCACCAGAGAATTGGTCGGTAAGTATAAGTAGCGGATTCGCTAGAATTGCCACGCTTCTAGCCTGGCTTCTTATTTGTAGTTTTTGCGCATTGAGTAGTCTTGGCTTAGGGTATAGTCTCGCACGCATACCTAAAACATACCAAGCGATACTAGCTCTACCCTTCATGTATGCCATCATGGAGTTTGCGCGTAGCTATTTGTTTGCAATTATGGCATATGGTCCACACGGCAAATTAAGTCCCAATTTCAACTGGGGATCTGTTGCCGTGCCAGCATCAGGCACCCCCCTGGTATTTGTTTCGCGACTGGTTGGCTTTTTTGGACTGACTATCTTTGTCATAGTAATTAATATTTGTATCTATTCTTTGACTACACGATATTATCGTGTGCGTTCTTTTGCTGCCCTAAGCGTAGTGTTTTGTTTAACCTATATGTCATGGTCAGCCGGTGTACATGTTACATCTCCAGAACTTACGGTAAAGGCTGTTCACGTTGGCTCTACACAAGGCCTTAAAGACTGGAATAAGGCCTCATGGCCTGAAGCAGGCACCGATCTGCTAGTCTTGCCTGAATACTCTGAAATCTTGAAAAACCCAAATTATATAGAGATCATGAGTCGTTTGAGCGATACTGGCTTGGCTGTGACGACCATCAGAGATAAAGGATCACCTGAAGGAACAAATAGACTTATCTATATTAATAATAAAGGTGAAATCGTTAACCATCAGGATAAGACATTTTTGATACCAACTGGCGAATATTTACCATATTCATTACAAATGACATTCAGGTTAATAGGAAAACAGAAATCTAGCCAAGACTTCAAATACACCCAACAGCAAACAAATGGAAAAATTGATGAGTATCCTTTCAGTGGAGGGTCGTTTCGTGTCGGAGCTTTAGCCTGTAGTGGTGTAAGCGCTCTCAATGAATATAAGCGACTTTCGAGAGAAGATGCAGATATATTGGTCAATAGCGCTTCATTGTCGTTCTTAGCGCCCCGTAGCCATTATCACGTCTATGCTCGAAACATGGCTCGGTTCCATGCAGTTTCCAATAATAAACCATTCGTTCAAGCAAGCCGAAGCGGTGAGTCGTATCGTATCACAAACCAGGGCGTTATAACGTATCTCTAGTAGAGTAACGACAGTACGGGTAGATAGAGATCGATGGTGCCTCTACCGTCCCCACGATTAGTTATAAGTATGTTGACGTGTCTCGATCTTCGGCCTTCGATCCAACTATTGCAGTACAAAGAAAAACACCAGCTGTGCAGCTGGTGTTTTATCCTCTGTACTAGACAGGTTATTTGATCGTACGGATATATTTACCGTTCCAATACTCTTTGAAGTTATGCTTCTTGCGATTTAAGCCATTGAGCGTTCGATTAGAAGCGTTTGATACGAGTAGTCTGTCGCATTCATATTTAGTTGAATTTCTATATAACATATCTTGAGTACCGCCTCCGAGATTGAGGAATGAATAGCCGTCCTGGAAGAATGTAATCTTGCAATCATGTCTTGGAAGTGTGTTCAAGCACTTACCATTGTCATCCATCCGCTGGTCTGCGCCACAAGTTTTAGGTCTTGGATTTGTTGGAGAAGTGCCTGTGCCTGGGTTCAAGCACTTACCGTTGTCATCTCGAACTTTAGGAGCAGGGCAGTCATTGGTTTTTTTTGGAGTAGTTGGGTTCGTGGTGCGAGTTGTCGTGCTCGATTTAGCTGGTTTTGATGTTGTACCTTTAGGGTATTTTTTAGCGTCTTTCTTTGCTGCGGCGGCAGCTGCTGCACGAGCTTTGACTTGGGCTGCCTGCTCAGCTGCTCGTCTTTCGCGTTCTGCTGTACAGCGGTCGGATGCTAGGTTCTCAGCGATATTACAGTCGAGGCCATATGCATTCCAGAAATCTTTACAATCTTTTGGAAGCTGGTAGTTGAATGGATTCTTAGTGTACGCATCGAATGTCTTTGGACAGACAGTAGAATCTTTTGGAATCGTACCGTTGTTTACCATTGTCGTGAGACTCTCAGCTTGTTTTGTACAGTTAGGTCCAACGAAATTCTCGTATACAGAACAATCGTATGGGTTAGCTTGTCCTGCAACTTTATAGTTTGGAGGGAAAGCGTAGAAGGCAACTAGAGGTGCATACATATCAGCTTTCCAGCCATTTGGATTATTAGGATTCTCGGCTAGTCTTTGATCAATCCATTCTTTGCTAGTGCTATAGAAAGAGTAGGTGTATAATCCGCCTTGAGAAATACGGTATACCGGAACTGTTCCTGGCTGACGACCGTCGGTCCAAGCGTAGAAGGCAACTCCTTCGTAGGCTTGAGCACCATATTTTGCTTCTTTTTGGCTCTTCTGAGCGTCAGTTACGAATTCGTGGTAAGTAGCATTTCCGTTGTATACACGGTGGACTGGAACAGCGCCATTATATGCCGTAGTAGGTGCCCTAAAGGCTGCGCCCCAATAGGTCCAACCTTGTTGACCTAGGGACTCAGCTTCACCGCCAGTACTTAGCATAGTATCAGTGGAAGTTGCCAAATCGACATCACAGATAGATACACCGTTTTCTGATTGGCAGTTGTTAGTAGCTGCACTGGCAAAGAACAAGAAGTAGGCGCCAATTGCAGCTATTACAACTACGATCAGTATCATTAATTTTTTATTTAGTTTTCGTTTTGTTTGAAGTCCTTTTTTGGGAGGTGCTTTTGATTTTGCTAAAGATGGCACGGTATCTATCCTTCTTTTGTTAATAAGCAAGGGTGCTTATGGTTAGTATATGGTGATAGTATTCTACTTATGTTTTATGAAGTCAAATAGTTTTAAGCAAATAGTAAGCTTGAGCTGATCAAACTTTGGCTCTAGCAATATTTAGCATAAGCAATTAAAATAGAAAGAATGGTAGAAACAACAGACAAGGTACCAGCAGTGCCGATAGCTCATTTTAAGCGAACAAAAATAATTGTAACCATCGGTCCACCGACCAGTAATTACAAATCAATTTTGGCTATGATGAAGGCCGGGGCAAACGGCTTCCGATTGAATTTCAGTCACGGCACCTACGAAGAGCGCATTGAACAAATCGGATGGATCCGAAAGGCAAGTAAGGCATACGGTAAGCCGGTAGCCATAATCCAAGATTTACAGGGCCCTAAAATTCGACTCGGCGATTTCGAGGGGATTATTACGGTACGTTTAGGCCAGAGCCTTTCGTTTAAGTACAAATCAGATTATGAGAAATCAGGCATCATACCAACGCAGTATGATCTTGCGAAAAAGATGAAACGAGGCGAGCGGTTATTTCTATTTGATGGCCGGATCCGCACGGTAGTCACAAGCATTAAAGACGGCGTTGTGTATGCACGGGCTGAAAATGATGGCGTTCTTGTGAAGCGAAAAGGCATTAATCTCCCTGATACAGATTTTGGTGGCGACATTATGACTACTAAGGATAAAGCAGATCTGACTTTTGGGTCAACCCAAGACATCGACTATGTTGCTCTCAGTTTTATCCAACAAGCATCGGACGTTGCAAAAGTTAAAAAGATGCTTAAAAACCTTGGTAGTTCCGCCAAGGTAATTGCGAAGATCGAAACCAAAGCAGCTACCGAAAATCTTGAAGGAATCGTCAAAGAATCCGACATGGTCATGGTCGCACGGGGAGACCTTGCGATAGAGACGCTACCTGAATCGGTCCCGGTTGTACAGCGTCAAATAGTTGGCCTTGGGCTTCGTTATGCGACGCCAACAATTGTTGCCACCCAGATGTTGGCCAGTATGACTGAAATGCCTGAACCTACCCGAGCAGAAGTATCTGATATTGCAACAGCTGTAATTATTGGCGCCGATTGCGTCATGCTCAGCGACGAAACAGCCAGCGGTAAATATCCAATTCAGAGTGTCGAGATCATGAAACGAGTGATCCTCTATGTCCAAGAGCACAATCCGTTGACAGTCAATTTCGCCGATGGACCAAAAGGTGACCACACCCAACAACAAGCAATTTCATCTGCAGTAATAAATCTTTCCCATACGATTACGTCGAAAGCTATCGTGGTAGAAACGTTGAGCGGTGATACTGCTCTTCAGATCGTCTCTCATCGTCCAAATGTTCCTGTTATCGTTGTGTCATCTAATCTTCGGACTGTTCATCAGCTCGCTCTCGCGTATGGCGTTAAGAGTTATGATCGCCCTGTTGATCCATTTGCAGCCACTAAGCTTACGAATTGGCTTCATTCGAATAAGGTTCTTAAAAAAGGCGACACCATAGTGACGGTTTCTGGGAAGTATCCAGGAGTCGTCGGTACTACCGATACTATTAAAGTACGAGTATTATAACGGTTAATGTTTACTAAGAAAACCATTCGAGATGTACAGCTAAAAGGCAAAAGAGTATTGCTCCGTGCTGACTATAATGTGCCGGTTGGTGATGATGTTAAAATTACCGATGATTATCGAATAACCCAGTCGATCCCTACAATAGAATATTTACAGAAACAAGGAGCGATTATAATTATAATCTCTCACCTTGGTAGGCCAAAAAGCCCAACAGATCAAAGTTGTAGTCTGCGTCCGGTAGCCAAAAGGCTTTCATCTCTCCTCGACAAACCTGTCGCATTTGCCTCCGACTGCATCGGTGACGGAGTAAAGAAGAAGGTAGCTGAGTTAAAACCTGGCGATATTATTCTACTCGAAAACCTTCGCTACCATATTCAAGAAGAAGAGAATAACACCGCTTTTGCTAGTGAGCTCGCTAGTATGGCCGACGTCTTCGTTCAAGATGGTTTTGGCGTGGTGCACCGTGCCCATGCGTCTACCAGCACTATTACGAAATTCATTCCTAGTGTCGCTGGTTTATTGCTTGAACGTGAAGTTGACACCATTACTAATGCTATGAGCGACCCAAAACGACCTGTGATGGCGGTTATTGGAGGCGCGAAAATAGCAGATAAGATAAGTGTCTTAAATCGCTTTATCAATATCGCTGATTTCTTGGTGGTTGGTGGTGCGATGGCAAATACATTCCTGCGTGCAAAGGGAGTAGATATCGGTAAAAGCTTGAGTGATGCCGACGATGTGCCGTTAGCGCGCGATATTATGGATCGAGCTGCGCGTGAATCAAAAAAACGAGCATTTGTATTTCATTTGCCATCAGATGCTGTTGTGGCGAAAAAACTTGATACCAAAACAACTACTCGGATTGTCGATTGGGGAAATCAGACCATTGCCGATATCGAAGCATATCCGAAAATCCCCGGACGAGTTGCCGGTATCGTAGAGCATGATGAGCTTATTTTAGACATTGGTCCAACGACGGGGGCTTTTATTGCTGGAGGCATGCAACTTTGCAATACCGTAATTTGGAATGGCGCACTGGGAGTAACTGAAACACCTGCGGTTCACGGGCCGGTTGGGCCGTTCTCTCATGGTACTGAGATTCTGGTCGACGCTATGCTTGGTCAATTTGGCCACCGTCCATTTAGTGTTGTTGGTGGCGGAGATACTGTTGGATACGTAGAAAATCGTAAATTAACTGAAAGTTTTGACCATGTGTCTACCGGTGGTGGAGCGGGGCTCGAATTGATGAGCGGAAAGAAACTCCCTGGAGTTGAGGCACTCATCAACAAGTAGATACTTTCTACTTTTAACCATCTCCTTTATACTTATATACATAAGCGAAATGAAAATATGAAAAACAGTAGAACTTTGATCGTCGCAAACTGGAAAATGAATATGAATGTCTCTCAGTCGAGCATTCTTTTGCATCGGCTTCATGAGAGGATCCGAATTCGGCGAGAGATTGAACTCGTCTTGGCGCCGAGCATGCTCTCGTTGCAGCCGCTCAGTATGCAGATTGATCGACGCAAATTTCGATTGTGCGCCCAAGATGCATATTATATGGATGAAGGACCGTTTACCGGAGAAGTTAGCTTCTCGATGCTGCAAGATTTAGTCCATTATTGTATTGTCGGCCATTCAGATCGACGTCATAAATTTGGCGAGGGGCTGGAGATAATTCGCGATAAGGTTGCAGCCAGTATCCGAAACGATATCATGCCGATTCTCTGTGTTGGCGAAACACAGCAAGAACGTAAATCCAAAGAAACTAAGCAAGTGTTGCACGACCAAGTTGTTACAGCTCTGAGTAATCTTACTTCGAGTGATATCTCAAAAGTTGTTATAGCGTATGAACCAGTATGGGCTCTTAGCAGCGGAAGTGATTATGGACACCATGAAATTGCAACACCAGAAATAATTGCCGATGCAATCAAAGTTATACGGCTTAACATTGCCGAGTTATATGGCAAGAAAGCAGCCGCTGATGTTCGAGTACTGTACGGCGGAAGTGCAAGTGCAACTACAGCTAGAGGATTGTTAGAAACAGAGGGTGTTGATGGTCTCTTGGTCGGAGGGGCGAGCCTCAATTATCAAGAATTTTCCGACATCATAGACGCTGCCTATCGTATGCAAACAAGTGGTGAGATGAAAAATGGATAATAACGGTAAGTCAAAGCAGTTTTTTGATGTAAGCAAGCCAGGATCATCTCCTGCCACTCCCAATAGTCGATCAACCATAACCAATCAAGGCACTCCCGTAACCACTGACCCAATGTTTACTGCATCGTCGCAAAGTTCGGAACCCTTAGCCTCATCTGAGCCGCAAGAAGTTAGTCAGCCCGAAGCCCCTCTCGACCTTATCAAACCCGCTGCATTCGTAACCCACATTGGTGATCATAAAAAAGGAAATAAAGTGATTCTTGGTGCAGTTATCGCAATTTTTCTAATAGCAGGAGCAGCAGGGGCGTACTGGTACACTAGAATTAAACCTACCAAAATTACTAATGTTGTCTCCAATAATCAGCCCGCAACTTCTGATAAAAAAGCTCAAGATTCTACAGCAATTGTAGCCCCTCTCGCTAAAGCAGATATTCCAGAGGGTTATTCGTTATTTTCAAGTACCATTTTGGGCTATAGCTTTGCAGTGCCAACCGAGTTTGGGACTATCAAGCAAGAAGTGTCCTTTGAGCAATCGAATAATGTTTCGACTATTTTCAGATCACCCAACCAGCTTATAGATAAGGGCATAATTGGCCAGCTAATGATTACATGCTATCAAGATTCTAAAACTGACATAATTATCTCTAGTGATATTCCATCTATACAACTTAAGAATAATAAATGGGTCATTTCAGCAGTGACAAGCCCTAAAAGAGCAGGTGAAGTATATGTAGACAAGACTGGTAAAACACCTGTAGCTGTCAAGTACGATGGTATAGATATTTACTCGTTCACAAGTGCTGCAACCGAAGGAAGTATCACGCAATTAGCATTTGTGGTTAACGATAAATTAAATGTCATTGAGATCCCACATTCAGATTCTAAAGCCGCGAGTTCTAAGGCACTAGAAGCTAAAATAACTGAGCAAATTGTCAAAACA
The DNA here is from genome assembly GCA_964494545.1 of uncultured Candidatus Saccharibacteria bacterium. Taxonomy (GTDB): domain Bacteria; phylum Patescibacteriota; class Saccharimonadia; order Saccharimonadales; family AWTP1-31; genus JAPLYT01. The sequence goes on from CAZBRN010000014.1 coordinate 8,903, forward strand.
TTCAGACGTGTCTAGACAGACCAATTAATAACATACAACAGTGTCAGATGGTACAATAGTTGGATGACTCAAGACCTGCTCCAAAATCTTAATCCTGAACAAAAGCGGGCTGTAGAAACTACTGAAGGGCCACTGCTTATCCAAGCAGGAGCAGGTAGTGGTAAGACGATGGTGCTGACGCATCGGATAGCCCATATCCTGTCGAGCCATAAAGCAACCCCCTATACTATTCTGTCGGTAACCTTCACAAATAAAGCAGCCAAAGAAATGCGAGAACGTGTTTGGAAACTGGTTAATAATTCCGGCAACAATGATTTGGCTGGTGAAGTTCCGCGTACGTTTATGCCATACATGGGAACATTCCACAGTATTTGTGTCAGACTATTACGCCAAGACGGAGAGCATATTGGCGTGCCTCGAACATTCGTGATTTTTGACGAATCTGACCGTCTGACAGCGATTAAGCGGGCAAGTAAGCAATTAATGATTGACGATAAAGCGTTCCCGCCGCGCGTTTTGGGCGGGCTAATCAGTAGTGCAAAAAACGAAATGATTGGTCCTTCTGCTTACTCGAGTACTGCTGCCAGCCCGGCGCAAGTAGCGGCTTCCCAGGTGTATCCACTTTATGAAAAAATTCTAAAAGATGCAGGTGGTTTAGATTTCGATGATCTCATTTCGAAAACAGTAAACATGTTAAGTAAAAATAAAGAGATTCGGGAAAAGTGGCAGAAGCAGTTTAGCTACGTCATGATAGATGAGTATCAGGATACTAATGCTGCTCAATATAAACTCGTTCGATTGCTCACAGGACCGCACAATAATATTGCAGTTGTTGGTGACGACTGGCAATGTCTCCCAGAAGGAAGTGTTGTTGAAACTATCGATGGTGGAGAAGAAATTCAAAACATTAAAATTGGTGATCTCGTCCGTTCGGCAAGTGGGTACGGTGCCACAGGTTATTTCCCAGTATCTTCAGTTAAGCAATTCCCTTACAGTAGTGAAATCATAAGTATATCGACAAAATTAGGTAATAAAATTTCTGTAACCCCAAATCACTTGCTCTTCGCAAAATGGGAATCTACAGAAAAATTCTTTGTCTATTTGATGTACTCTCAATCTAAGGGGTATCGAATTGGTATGACCAAAGGATCAAGATTTGATGGCAAGAAAGACGATATTGGTCTTAGGGTTAGGGCTAATCAGGAGCGAGCGGATGCTATGTGGATTCTGGCGTTATGTGACTCACGCGAGGAAGCCATTACTCAAGAAGCTTTATTAGCATACTCATACGGGATACCAATGCTCGTATTCCACTCTTATGGTCAACGGGATATGAAAATTACTCAAGAGTCCATTGATAAAATATTTGCAGAAATTGATACCCATGAGCGTGCTAAAAAACTCCTGTCTGATAAAGGACTCTTGAAAGAGTACCCTCATTTCCAGCCTCAGGCTACTTCACGTGGTGATGTGCATAGGGTTAATGTTAATGTCGTACTATTCGGAGATAAACGAAAAACAATTAATAGTCCTTGGTCGGCAAGTCGTCTATCAATAAATAGCACGCTTCCTGCTGATTTGTTTGCTTTCGAAAACGCAGGGCATACAATTAGAAAGTCAAAATCAGGTACCGTTCGTTCTGAATCTCATAATTTAGATTATGGAATCATCGAATCTGAACTTGAGAGTATAGTTCCTCTACTTGGAAGTAATGTGCAAATTCAGAAATACGGTTTTATCACGAATGAAAAATTTCATTTCACACCTGCCTGTCATATTTACCCGGATATGATAATCCCTTCGATGACCAAAGATGGGATACTAGTGAATGACACAGTAATCTCAGTTACTAGAAAGCAATATGAGGGTACCGTTTTTGATCTTGAAATAGACAAAGTTCATAACTATATTTGTAATAATGTTGCTGTACACAATTCGATTTATAGCTGGAGAGGCGCAGATTTCCGCAACATTTTGAAATTTGAATCAGACTTTGCCACCTGTACTGTTATCAAACTCGAGCAAAATTATCGTAGCACGAAACCAATCTTGGATGCCGCACACGCCATTATTACCAAGAATTCTCAGCGGAGTGAAAAAGAACTATGGACGGATATACAGGGCGGTTCGCCGGTTCAGATTTCCCAAGTAAATGGTGAACGCGCAGAAGGTGAAGCAATTGTACGGCGGGTTAGAGCAGGTGTGGACAGTAGAGCTCGTGACTTCAAGGATTTTGCCGTCCTGTATCGTACCAATGCTCAAAGTCGTTCTGTCGAAGAAGCGTTTATCCATTATGGTATTCCTTATCGAATTGTTGGTGGTCAACGGTTTTATGACCGTAAAGAAATCAAAGATCTTATGGCGTACTTGCGGATTATTTTCCAGCCTGAGGATCGAGTTAGCTTTGAGCGAATCGTGAATGTACCTACTCGAGGCATTGGGACAAAATCAGTAGAAGGTTTTCTGGCCTGGCAAACATCGTCAAACATGACTCTCTACCAGGCACTTCAAACGGTTCAAGATTGCACGGCAATCACCCCACGCGCTCGTAAAAGCCTGTATGAATTGTCGGCGCAACTCGATGAACTACGCACAGCCAATGAAGATGCAACTGTATCCGGGCTCATAGATTCACTCATTAGACGAATCGACTATCTTCACTTTCTCGATGACGGTACGGCTCAAGGTGAGTCACGTCAAGAAAACGTTAAAGAGCTCATCAGTGTCGCTCAAGAATACCAAGATGTAGGATTGGATGGATTCTTGGAAGAAGTTGCACTCGTAAGTGATTTAGATAACGTTGAGTTTGGCAGCAATGCAGTTACTCTTATGACACTACATTCGGCAAAAGGTTTGGAATTCCCCGTGGTGTTTATGGTCGGCATGGAAGAAACGCTTTTTCCTCATTCCCGCGCATTATATGATCAATCAGAAATGGAAGAAGAAAGGCGGCTTTGTTATGTGGGCATGACGCGTGCGCGACAAGAACTCCATTTACTATATGCCAATAGCCGTGTGCTCTATGGCAGCGTTCAGCATAATCCTCCGTCGCGATTTTTGTCTGAGATTGATGGTGATTTCCAACAATCGTATGGCGCTGGATATGATTCGCACGACTATGGCCCACCACAAGGTGCGACAAGTGAGCACTTTGCAGCATCGTCCAAAAACGATGAACCTCATTATGTTGCCGATATCTTAGAAGGCGACATGGTCCGTCATCAAGTGTTTGGCGAAGGTCAGGTTATGGAAATGGATGGCGATACGGCCGTGATATATTTCAAAGGACGAGGCAGTAAGAAACTCAATGTTGCATTCGCTCCACTCGAGAAATTAGGCGATTTAGGATGAAAGTACGAACCCATGCCACGACATATAATGCTCCACTAATGGCTCGAATCCTTGGCGAAAAAACATGGGGGATGATAGGTAGAATTATCTACTTCATGTTATGGCCGGCCATCTGGGTTTACCTGCGCGCGTCGCCTCCACGAACGCGTGTCGTCATTACCTATAACGGGAAAATCCTACTTTTGAAAGACTGGCTCGGTGATGGGTCGTGGAGCCTGCCAGGTGGCGGCCTTCATTACGGAGAAGATGCCAAGCATGGTGCGGTTCGAGAAGTACTTGAGGAAACCGGACTGAAATTAAAAATATCGAGTCTTGAGCCTCGAGGTACGATCTATGCAAAATCAGCCGGCGTATCAGTGACGCTCTATTGTTTTTCGATATCACTCAAGCATTCGCCCCATATCGTTCTACAGCGACATGAGATATCGGACTGCGTGTGGATTAGGCCACGAGACATCGTAAAATTACGAACGAGTAGCACCGTTCGGCGTATCGTGACAGAGGTTGCGGGCGAATAATGCCCCAGAAAATCTGATATACTGAATATTGACTCTTTGGTGAAAGCTCACTCTGCCAGTATAAAAGTCCCATGAGTCATCAATATATGACAAAGATCAAACGATTATCACGACGCTATCAAGCGTATAGAAAAGTAAAAACTAAGCGTTTTACTGTACTTCGGGGGCATCCTTTTGTGGTGCCAGTGATTACTTTTTTGGCCTTATTCTTTACCACCACGATCGGGCTTATTTTACTCAATGGCCAGACGGTAGCTCCAAGCGATTCGCGGACCATTTTACTTTCGGTAGACGGGGTAGAGCGGACTGTCCCGACACGTGCGGCAACCGTGAAGGATCTTATTGCTAAACTAGAGATCCCAGTAGGTAAGAACGACATTGTAACGCCCGCACCTAGTACCCAAATATTGGTAGATAACTTTAAGGTGAGTATCAAAAAAGCTCGCCCTGTTACCATTGAAGATAGCGGTCGCCGAATCACTATTTTGAGTGCCGAACAGCAACCTCGGGTTGTAGTTGCGCAAGCAGGCATTAAGCTCCAGACCGAAGATGTCGTGGAATCTACCCAACCGATCGATGCTACCCGTGAGGCGGTTATCGGTCAGAAGGTCGTCGTCAATCGCGCTAAGGCTGCAAATATCAACCTATATGGCAGTGCATTTACGGTCTATACCCGTGCTAAAACTGTAGGTGAATTACTAGAGCAACGGAAAATTAAGGTTATTCAAGGTGACACCGTCCAGCCGTCTAGGAATACAGCGATCACTTCAGGTATCCAAATATTTATCGTTCGAGTTGGCAAAAAAGTAGTGACTACAGAAGAAGTAATCCCTGCACCTGAAGAAGTTGTCGTCGATCCAGAGCAACCTATGGGCACCACTATTGTTCGCGAAGCTGGGGCTGATGGTAAAAAACTCGTGACCTACGAACTTGAACTCAAGAATGACCAAGAAATTAGCCGTAAAGTACTCCAAGAGGTAATCGCCGCAAAACCGTCACGACGGGTAATTTCTAAAGGTACAAAGGTTACGTTGACAGGCGGTAAGGCAGAATGGATAGCTGCAGCAGGGATCAGCCCAGCTGACTATTATGCTGTCGATTACATTATTAATCGTGAATCACACTGGAACCCGGCGGCGGTAAATGCCGGTGGTTGTATTGGCCTCGGTCAGCGATGCCCGAGCGGTGGCGGTAACGCGCTTATAAACGCCTGCCCGAACTGGGCAAATGATCCAGCCTGTCAGTTGCGACACTTCTCGGCGTATGCAAGCAGATATGGGGGATGGCAAGGGGCATACAACGCATGGCTAGTCCAAGGCTGGTGGTAAAATAATACCTTCGCTAGCGTAATCTTTACGCGCCTCTTGCCGTGCAGGCAAAATGGTAGTTATGTTTTTTGTTTAAATTTGTAAGCGCCAATGTAGAGGATGTAAACCATATAGCCCTGTAATATCACGGACACAGTAGGCAATATCAGAAGTTTCCAATTCAGCTCTCCGACAGAAATTGTGGCTAAAAATGCGCTAACTGTTCCACCTGTCCATGCAATTTTAGTCTCTGTTTCAGGTGCGCGTCTCGCTTTTGCGAAAGAGGGTATTAACGCAAATATTGCAATAAAGACATTAATTACAATGCTAAAAACAGGAGAATTGAAGAGCCCCCATAATGCCACCCCGCTCAAACAGGCAATAATTGTATAGATGTCTTGTTTCGTATGCCCGCCAACGCCGTTTTTTAGAGATGCAAGGAAAATAAGACCCGTCATAAGAACTGAAGCCACGAATATCCATAACGAATTTTTTGCACCACTAGCAAACTGATTCGCTAAACCAATAAGGTTTAATAGAAAAGCAACTCCCCATGAAACCCGGTGGGGTTTTGTTTTCGCGACGATAGTATCGATCAGGTATGGGATATCGCAGATAATGAAGATAACGCCGCTCGCAATACCAAGAATTTCATAAAACATTAGATTAATAGTATCACGTTCTCCCTACCCCTGTTAAAATGATAATAATTGTGGTAAAATTTGTTCAATGTATGATATGACACCAAAGAAGAGCCTTGGTCAGCATTGGCTGCACGACCGCGATGTACTGCAGGCAATGTGTGATGCTGGTGAGGTCTCGAAAGAAGATACAGTGGTCGAAATTGGTCCAGGCCTTGGAACGCTTACTGAACTTTTGGTTGAACAAGCTAAGTCTGTGGTCGCAGTAGAATATGACAAAGAGCTTTTTGTAGGACTTCGAAAGTCGATGGTTAAAAGTAACCTAAATATTGTGAATGATGATTGCTTGACCTTCGATTATTCCAAAATGCCCCAAGGATACAAAGTAGTGGCAAACATCCCTTATTATCTTACAAGCAACTTGCTACGTGTTCTCAGTGAATCACCAAACCCACCTGCAGTGATCGCACTACTTATCCAAAAAGAGGTTGCGGAGCGTGTTGCTGCCGGACCTGGTGATATGTCGATTTTGAGTGTCACGACTCAGTATTATTACCAAGCTCAGCTAGATATGATAGTCCCGGCAGAGTTATTTACCCCTCCACCAAAAGTTGACTCTCAGATTATTACGCTTATACGTAGAGAAGAACCACTTTTTCCTGATCTTGATGTGTCTAAATACTTCAGGCTGGTAAAAGCCGGATTCGCTCAGCGACGTAAAAAATTACGAAGCAGTCTAGCGGCTGGCTTGCACATCGAAAAAGCGGAAGTAGAGCAACTGCTCGTGAAGGCAGGCGTCGACCCGAACGCACGTCCCCAAGAGTTATCACTCGAGCAATGGCATACCCTCTATGTCGCTTATATCGAAGCCACTTAATCTTTTTATATAGATATACTAGAACAGTTTACCATTAAGGGTGAGCACTATAGATAAAATCAAACCAAAACGAAAAATTTATAAGTATGTCCAAAATTCGCATCGTGATTATTGGTTCAGCTTTTGCAACGGTTGGAGTGTTGGTTCTGGTGATTGCAAGAAGTATTCTTACTTCAATTATTACGATCCTATTGTATATCCTAGCCAACCTGGTGTGCACATTTGCATATACTTTGGGGTAATACCGTGGCAGATGTAAATATTTCCATATCAAGCATATTTAATTCGAGCGATAACAGCAGTGATATATAATGTATACCGTGCTGTGTATTGGATATCTGAACTACGTGATGCCAATAATATGTTTGTGACACCAAAGATATCCTCATGAATTACAAGTCGGCCGCAAATCTAAATGCTCAAACCAAACCAATGCCTTAGGGGCTAAAAATGATCGTTGGAATCTCAGTCGGTAACAATCTCAATACTCCAAACAACTTAAACGGCATACAGCGGAATGCTAAACTAGGTCATTTGATTATGTATATCAGGGTCAAGCGCCTTGACGGTACCTCAGTAGGATCGAAATAGAGCAGCCTAGCTTGACGTGTAAAGTGTTGTCCGCGTAGAATTAGCGTAGGTTAGCTATGCGTACCAAGAACACAATTGGATATCTGTTGAATCATGTTGCTTTTGTACTCGGTCGTCAATCAGACCAGGTTTTACAAGAACGACTCGGTATCGGATTCTCAGGGTTCAAGATTATGTCAACACTCCAAAAGAGTCCCCACATTCAACAAAAACAGATTGCAGAATGTCTCGGCCAAACAGAAGCGAGTATTAGTCGACAGATTAAGCTCTTGAAGGATCAGGGGCTACTTCAATCAGTTCGGCGAGCCGAGAATAGGCGGGAACATATAACGACCTTGACCGCAAAAGGCGATCGGTACACCGACGAAGCTACGAGTATTTTGAACGAATACCATGCGCCGATGTTCGAGGGATTGAACGAAAAACAACAGGCTGCACTTTTGGAATCGCTTCAGATTATGCACCAAGCATCATGCGATCCTACAAAAGTGAGCGCCTGTCATCAAATAGAAACATTATAAAAGGAAATACATGGCATCAAATAAAGAAACAGCAAGCACTAAACTCGAAAAGAAAGCATTACCAATCGTACTATTTACCGTATTTCTTGATGTACTTGGTGTAGGAATTTTGATCCCCGTATTGCCGCAATTAATATTCAGTATCTTTATCCCAGCTGGGTTTAGCAGGAATGAATCACTGATTGCACTCGGTTGGTTGACTGCTATTTATCCACTTATGCAATTCTTAGCTACGCCGATTCTCGGCCAATTATCTGACAGATATGGTCGTCGTAAAGTTCTCGGCTTTAGTCTAGCTGGAACGGCGATTGGCTATGCGTTATTTGCAGTAGGTATTATTACCAAAAACATTCCGCTACTCTTCTTTGCGCGAGGCATGGATGGTATTACTGGCGGTAATCTAAGCGTTGCTCGGGCAGTAATCGCCGATGTTAGTACGCCAAAAAATCGAACTCGAAACTTCGGGCTGATTGGTGCATGTTTTGGACTTGGTTTTGTCTTCGGCCCATATATCGGTGCGCGATTGGCTTCACCTACGACAAGTTTCTTCGGACTTTTTAATACGCCACATTGGTTTGGACCTTCAACGCCGTTTTGGTTCACCGCTATTTTAAGTGCAATTAACGTCATACTCCTTTTGGCATATCTACCGGAAACGCACAAACATATTAACGCAAAACTCAAAATGGCCTGGAATAAATCACTCGATAATATTAAGCAGGCAGCGCTTAGCCCAAGTTTGCGCGTAGTCTTTGCTGCAAACTTTTTGTTCTGGGGCGGTTTTACGTTCTTCACGACATTTTTCCAGATTTTACTTATAGAAAAGCTTGGATTCAAACAAGCAAACATCGGTGACTTTTTTGCATACATCGGTATCTGGATTGTGATCAGCCAGGGCGTCCTCACTCCACTATTATCGAAATACAAAAATAGCACTATTTTGCGAGTTAGTTTCCTCGGTCTCGGCTTTGCCTTATTGCTCCAGCTCTTCCCAAATAACACCGCTCAATTGCTGATGGTTGCGCCATTCATCGCAATCTTTAATGGATTGAATATCGCCAACGCTACGTCGCTTATTAGTTCATCGGTAGGACCAGAAATTCAAGGCGAAGTACTCGGTATCGATGGTAGTATCCAGGCGCTCGCAGGAGCAATCCCTGCTGTCATCAGTGGTTATGTGGCAACGCTCGGTATCTACATGCCCGTCTTAGTCGGAGGTTTCACTATCATTGTCGGGGGATTAATCTTTAATATCTTTTACCGAGAACCAAAAGCACCATTGCACCAAGTTGTTTAAGCTTATAGCTTATGGTATAATACCTATTCGTAACAGTGAAGTTACGGTAAGGGGCTGAATTTTAAGCTCGACATTGGACCTTAACAAGCAGTAGTGGCAGGCC
>CAZBRN010000015.1:0-17930 GCA_964494545.1 uncultured Candidatus Saccharibacteria bacterium
TTTATTTCCACCGGGTTTCTGACTTGATTTGAAAGGTTTATTATCCATATGTCTAGCTATTATACTCGACTTGCGCATAATGGCATATCCATCTGAAGCAGATTCTGGTGTAATAAAAACTGTTTTTCTGATGGAGGCATATCTTTAGATATGGCGATAGAAGAAAAACAGTTTTTAGCCATCAGAAATGATTCAGGGGGTATGCTAGTTATGCGTAAGTTGAGTACACGGTAGATTCTTGCTTTTTTCAGGTATAAAGGTCAATTTTACTTCGATATTGTATCTTTATTAACCAACACCACGCTATCTTGTCCCATATGCATTCGATGTCGTGCGTCTACGTCGACAGATTTTCCAGGGCTAAGCGTCTTCACTTTGACCACAAGCGACTCAAGAAGTTTACTATCGAATTCCGTAATTCCATGAGATCGTAGCCAGCTGGCCATCACTTCCAGAGCAACTGAATGAGGAAGTTGAATGAAGGCATGTCGATTCAACGACTGTTTTGATGGCTGCGTATGCAAATACAAGGCGATATTTTCATCGAGCGAAGCGTTGACTACTTTAAGGTGGCGCACAATGTCCAATAGTGTTTTGCGACCGCTCACTCCCAAACTAGGTACTAAAACACGGCGAACGTAATTTCGTTTCAACGCGGTATCGGCATTGGTAGAATCTTCGTGCCAAACCAATCCTTGGCTCTCAGCGTATGCTTTGATGTCTGCTTTAGACATATGAAGCAAAGGCCGCCGCAAATGCGGATGATCACCTAGTGAGCTCATTCCTTTTCTTCCTGTTCCCCTGAGTAAATTCAATATTGCAGTCTCGAGCAAATCGTCTTCATGGTGAGCCGTAATAATTGCTTCTGCACCACTCGCTTTTTTTACCCGCTCCAAAAATTCATAGCGTGCATTCCGGGCGGTATTTTCACTGGTACCCACGCCTAGATGGCCTTGCTCGAAGACAAATGGCAGTTTGTATTTCTTCGCAAGATCTTGAACGAGCCTGCGATCATGCGCTGAGTCTTCACGAATGCCATGATCAAAATGAGCAACAACAAAAGTATATTTTTGATCATTATCAGACCTCGTGTCACTCGCCAACAGATGTAATAGCACCACCGAATCCACGCCGCCTGAAACAGCAACTACATATTTTCCCGGTCGTACATCCACCTTCATAACTCTTATGATACCACCCATATGAACGTTACAAGTACGCTTCTCGGCAAGAGTCCTCGGCTGCGCCTGCGGATTGCCTCGAACCCACTATTGATACGACCCAGTATGAGTGTTACAAGTACGCTTCTCGGCAAGAGTCCTCGGCTGCGCCTGCGGATTGCCTCGAACCCCACTTGTAAACTCTTATAATAATGTTTTCCAGTAATACCAGAAGTGGTTAATGATGATGCCGATAATAATGGCATACCACAGTACGATAATGTCGCCATGATGTCGCTCAATAAATGATGTCAGTTTTTTTAGTCGAGCATGCACAGGAATATGCCCCATTCGAATGTTGTATATGGTTGTATAGATAAAAATCGGGATCATAACTGTCCAGACGACCATGCAATAGGGGCACAGCGCGCCAATATGGAAAATGCTTTGGATAATTAGATAATGAACAAAACCAATACCGAAAATCGTACCTACCTGTAGTCCACGCCAGAACCATCGCTTGAATTTTGCCCCAGCGAGCATAGCCATACCAATAGTTGTGACAACAGAAAATCCCATGATTCCAAGCAAGGAATTTGCAAAACCAAACGTCGAAGCTTCGGCTGTCTTCATGACTGATCCACAACTGAGAATTGGGTTAATATTGCAGTTCAGATCGATCGTAGGATCTTTGAGTAGATTGAATTTATCTACTGTCAATATGAACGCTGCGATAAATCCGATAATTCCGCCAACTACTAAAATGTAAGCGAATGTTTTTTCTAACGTATATGTTTTTTTAGCCATACAGGTATATTAGCATGGGCACTAACCACCTAAGTTCCAAAACCAAACGCAACCGTTAGAATAAAATCATCAATAACTTGGAGGTTAAGAGATGAAGCACCTAACGGCTGCGCAACGGGGCAATATTGAAACATTGCTCCAAGAGGAGTATACAAACAAACAGATCGCTAGGAAACTGGGGCGTAGCACCAGTTGTATTGGTCGAGAGATAGCAAAAGGCCAGGATGGCTCTGGCGTTTACCATGCTTGGGTAGCCCAAGTGGCTTACGAAACCAACAGGAAGCGTTGCAAACAGATACCCAAGCTAGACCATCCAGCCAACCACAGACTTAGAAGTCGAATCGTAGACTGTCTCCAGAAAGGATGGGATCCGAGCATGATCTGTGGCCGCCTGAAGTCAGAAGGTTTTGGGCTTGTAGTATGTGCTGAAACTATCTACGAATGGATATATGCCAGTGCCTACGCCATTGCTGAAAAGCTATACCAATACCTACGTCAGGGTAAGAAACGACGTACCAAACATACTGGCCGTAGTTCACAGAGATCCAAGATACCCAACAGGGTATCTATACATGACCGACCAGCTATTGTCGAAGCTAAGAGCCGAGTTGGAGATTGGGAGGGTGACAGTGTTGTCTATACCCACAAACACGCCATTAACACAGTTAATGAGCGTGTCAGCAGTCTTGTAGCTTTTACGAAACTACAACGCAAGACAGCTCTACTGACGGCGGAAGCCGTCTGTACTAAGTTACGGCCCTATATTGCTCACACCATTACTTTTGACAATGGTAGTGAGTTTACGAAACACGAGCTTATTACCCAAACATTAGGTATACCAGTGTACTTTGCTGATCCCTACTCAAGCTGGCAACGTGGGGCTAACGAGAATAGCAACCGGCAGCTCAGGGCCTATTTGCCAAAACGCAGTGACATACGAGATCTTACCCAGAAAGAGCTAGACAACATTGCCTGGGAACTTAACAACAAACCAAGAAGAAGACTCCAGTGGCATACGCCACAGGAAGTTTATGATTGGCTTGCAGCCAATCCCTCTAAACAGCTAGACTTAGCGCAGGTTGCGTTTGGATCTAGAATTTAGGCCACCCTGTATTAAGAGCATCGGAGAAACTTCTTTATACTTTTGTTGTATACCTTTATACTTAAAGCAATGCAAAGAAGCCGTAGCCACCAACTTCCCAAATCAAAACGACCTCTTATATTGCCAGATTTTACTGCTAAAAATATTTTTGATGTTGATTTCAAAACTATCAAAGGTATGGGGATCAAGCACGTATTGGTTGATCTTGATTTAACAATACGCAAAAAAATGACGCGAACTCTTGAGCCAGAGATTAAAACCTTTTTGACTACACAATTCAAAAAACATGGATTTTCGAGCATCAGTATTGCCAGTAATAATATGTTGAATCTGAGCGCATACAGCAAGCCACTACACGCAACCTTGTTTCAGCCGTTTTGGGTTGGCCTCCATCTAATCCGAAAGCCAAGCGAACAATTTTATAGCCGAATTTTGAAAGCATTGGGTGCTAAAGCTTCTGAAACTGTTATGATCGGCGATAAATTACGCGGTGATGTATACGGTGGAAACGCGGCGGGAATGCTTACTGTAATGGTTGAACCAAAAGGCGCCGACTATTGGTATGACAAAATTCTGTTTACCCGCATGCGCGAACGACGGCTCTTAAAACAATTCGATGTTTCGTAGGCATAGTCAAGCATGAAGAGTTTTCACTATCTTCGACATGGTTTAAGCGAAGCCAATAAGCAGGGTGTATTTGCAGGTTCACTCGAAACCCCTCTTGCACCCGAGGGCATCGAACAAGCTAAACAGGCTGGCCGCAAAGCCAAAGACAAACCGATAGATGTCATTTTTAGCTCCCCGCAAAGCAGGGCCCATCACACTGCAAAATTATTTGCTCGTGAGGTTGGGTACCCAGAAGATAAAATCATTATCATTCCTGAACTTAGAGAGCGTGAATATGGCGTACTTGAAGGGAAGCCACACATACCTGATAGGGCTACTTTGATTGCGATGGATCCTGAAGGTATGGAGCATGATGAGCAGTTAATTGCTCGGGCAAAAGACGCATTCGAAATCATTCAGAATCATAAATTTGACCACATTGTCGTCGTTGCACATGGTTCGGTTGGCCGAGCTCTCCGCACCCATGTTGCACCCGAAGCAAATTTTGAAGAGAAGATAGACAACGCGACGTTGCTTCGCTGGATGTAGCTAGCCTTTTTTTGTTGACTGAAAGCGGTTCAAATAGTCGTCTTTAAATTGCAAGAACGTACCGTCAATGACCGATTCGCGGATGCGGTCGACTAAATTTACAACAAAATATTCATTATGAATCGAGGCGAGTGTGAGCCCTAATATTTCATCAGCCCGAAGCAAGTGATGAATATATGCACGCGTATAGTTGCTGCAGGCATAACATTCACAGGCACCATCGAGCGGGGTAAAATCTTGTTTAAATTGAGCATTTTTAATATTGAGTTTTCCCGTAGCGGTATAGATACTCCCATTTCGGGCTTGGCGAGTGAAGGCGATGCAATCAAAGGTGTCGATACCATATTCTACCCCTAAAAATAAATCACAAACGGCACTTCCCATTCCAAGGAGATGGCGTGGTTTTTCATCAGGTAGCTCTTCGCAAACCCAACGAACCACATCGGGAATTTCACCTGGCTCGAAAACTCCACCAATTCCAAACCCATCGACATCGAGTGCTCCGAGGAACGTAGCCGATTCACGACGCAACGACTCGTCGCGACCTCCTTGAACTACTGGCCACAAAGATTGATACGGTTTACCAGCTTTTTGGTGAATTTCCCATTGCCTTTCATGTTCAGCTACACAACGCTTAGCCCATGCGTGAGTGCGATCGAGTGCTATACGGACATATGCGGGGTCGGCAAGGGGTGAAGTGAGTTCATCGAACGCCATATGGACATCAGCACCTATTTGCCACTGAAGCTGCATGCTACTTTCTGGCGTCATCCGCAAAGGACTGCCGTCGATATGACTTCGGAAACTTACTCCTTCGTCATCGACCTTAGCGAGCTGATCTTTTGAATGCTTAGCATGTTTAGTATCACCCTTGGAACTATGAGAAGTAGCGTCTATCCCCTTCTTGTATGCCATGCCCAAGCTGAAAACTTGGAAGCCACCACTGTCGGTAAATGTTGGACCATTCCAATTCATAAACGAGGCAAGTCCTCCTGCTTTTTCGACTGTTTCAGCACCAGGGCGAAGCATCAAATGATACGTATTCGCCAAGATCGCCTGCCCGTTCATATCTTTTACCATTTCAGGTATCAACGATTTAACAGTCGCTTGTGTCCCGCCAACGGTAAAAACAGGTGTTTGCATATCACCATGCGGCGTATGTAAAACACCTGCGCGTGCCATAGTGCCTGGCAATCGGTTGGTAATAGTAAATGAGTAATCTTTCATCGGTCACCAGTATAACAGATGTCGATCTACTCACCTGGGAAGGCTCTAATGTAGCACCTAGCAAACTCTCTAAATACATACTTGGTAACCGATTCAGCACTATACAATCGCATATTCAATAAATCGAACACTTTTTAAGAGATGAACATGCTGTCGCCGTAGCTCAAAAAAGCATACTTTTGCGTAAGCGCATGCTCATATGCGGTGCGCAGATTATCCCAGCCGGCAAAAGCGCTGGCCATCATCAGTACAGTGGATCCGGGAGCATGATAATTAGTAACCAGTCCATCGACAATCTTGAATTCATAACCCGGGTAAATGAAGATGTCAGCTTCACCAGTAATGTCGCCTTCTCCGTCAATTAATTTTTCGGCAGTGTATTCGAGTGTTCGGGTCACCGTAGTGCCTACGGCAATTACTCGCCCACCCTGCTTTTTTGTATGCCGAATTTGCTCAGCTACTTCAGCTGATATTTCAAAATATTCTTGGTGCATTTTATGCTTGGTGACATCCTCAACCCGGATTGGCATGAAGGTACCAAGGCCAACATGCAGGGTGATTTCTGCTACGGCCACATCTTTCTGCTTAATACGCTCTAGTAATTCGGGTGTCAAGTTTAGGCTAGCTGTTGGGGCAGCCACCGAACCTCTCTCTTTAGCAAAAACCGTTTGGTATCGCGCGCGGTCTCCCGGCTCTTCCGTTCGATGCATGTATGGGGGTAATGGAACGGTACCCTGTGCTTCGGCGAGTTCCCATAAATCAGTATGGCTTGAGATAATTGCCGTACCGTTTTCAAATATCTCATCAACCACAATTTCGGTTTCACCGACCAAAAGTTTCTGACCTGGTCGAATCTTTCGTCGATACATAACATGCGACGTATGATGATCATTACCCTTTCCATGTTTTTCGAGCAGTAAAATTTCCCGCCCAGCACCATCCTCGGTATGAGCGATTAACCGGGCAGGTAACACTCGAGTATTGTTGAGGATCAGAAGATCGCCAGAGCGAAGAAAGTCGTCGAGATGAGTATAGAAGTCATCTCGAATCTCGCCAGTCTTTCGATCAAGCACGAGTAATCGACTGGCGCCCCGCTCTTTTGGTGGATGAAGCGCAATTGCCTCTTCGGGTAATTCATAGGTGTAGTCGGAAAGTTGCATAGGTATGTATTATACGACACGGTACAATAACCACTATGCCCCATATTCATACCGAACCTGGTCAACACGACTTTACCGCCAGCGCTTTCATAATTCGAACTGACGGAACCGAGCCGCGCGCAATGGTACATATGCATAAAAAACTAGCCAAATATATGCAATTCGGTGGCCATGTTGAACTCAATGAAACGCCATGGCAGACGATATCACATGAAGTAAAAGAAGAGGCTGGTTATGATTTTAGCCAGCTTACCCTTCTACAACCCGAAGACAGAATTCAGCAACAAAAAGGAGTCATCCTCCATCCAAGCCCTGTTTGTATGAATACCCATGCATTTCCCGGTGAACACCATCATACCGATATTGGATATGCGTTTATGACCGATCAAGAGCCGTCGCATGCCCCGGACGAAGGCGAGTCTCTCGATATTATCCTCATCACAAAATCAGAACTGCAAGCGATGCCGGACAGCAAAATGTCACCAAATGTACGAGATACATTTTTATACATCATGGATACGTGCCTCAGTTCATGGGAAAAAGTATCCGTTGATGCCTACGAATATTAACTCACGACTTATATGTACAAAATACTTTTGGTGTCGGTGAGTGGATTTGAACCACTGACCCCAGGCTTATGAGTCCTGTGCTCTAACCAACTGAGCTACACCGACATCAAAAATATTCCCTATCTATAGAATCATGCGTAGTTCAATATAGCACATCTACATCTGTTGGGCTAGTTAATATCACCTCTCTAATTAGGTATATTATTGTAAATATCACTTTTTTTGTTTTATACAGTTTATAAAGATTCCTATTGTACATACGGGTGTTGCTCACATCGATCGATATGTCCAATTACAAGCATGTATCGCTCGAGTTAGTGGAAAACACTCAGCAGTGTGGTGCGTTTATCTTTCCGGCAATATTTTCAGATGTTATTACATAATTAGTCGAGAGATATACATCAGTTGGCATTATGACTTATTTCCCCAAGTTGCGACTGAAGTCTACCCTAACCCACTTCGATTAGCAGTATGTTCAAATAAGAGGTAGCCACCGACGCTTTAAGCTAAGAATTTAACGCGGTAATCGTAGAGCATCGAGGTTCGAGTTCTTTTCCTTTAAAAAAACTCCTCGCGTCCGAGGAGTTCTTTATCATTTCTTCTACCACGTTTATATGCGGCATATGAATTATTATCTATTAGCTCAAGATGTCGTCAAACTCTTTGATTGCGCCATCTTTGGCTGGTAATAGTTCGTACGCAAGCATTTGAAATATACTCATGTTCTTTTGTACCCTTTTTTATTTGTTAAGTTTTATAATGTTTGTTTTATGATCATATAACAGATATCATTATACATAAGTTTGCTTTTTTGTCAATACTGTACTTAATTAGTTTTGTTATTTCAGTGTTTCGTGTTTTAATTATGGAGCAGGTTCTTATCTGTTCAATGCACGCTCCGTTAACGAGTAAAAGTTCGATGTAGATGTTTCTTGGTTATTGACCACAGTAGGCAGATCGCTCGATAGCAGGGTTCATATAGGGAAAAGGTCGTACCTAGCGGTTAAAAACAAGGAAATATATTACATGTACAAACTTTTTGTAGGTGGCTTGCCATTCAGCACGACTGATGACGAGCTTGCACAAATCTTTGGCGCACACGGTGCAGTTGCATCTGCTGTTGTTGTCAAAGATCGCGACACCGGACGCAGCAAGGGCTTCGGCTTTGTTGAGTTCGAAAACGACGAAGAAGGTAAAGCAGCTGAAAAAGCTCTTCACAATTCTGACCTCGGTGGTCGCAGCATCACTGTAAACGAAGCACGTCCAAAAGAAGATCGACCTCGTCGAGACTTCGGCGGAAACGGCGGCGGCAACGGTGGTGGCAATGGCGGTTCATTCCGTCAACGCAGCTGGTAATTTATTACCGGTTCACACAAGAAAACTCCCCTTTCGAGGGGAGTTTTTGCTTTTCCCAAACGCAGCCAGTTGACTAAATCACCCCTGTTTGTTATTATATGATTTGATTAATTACGATCAGATATCGCGGGGTAGAGCAGTGGCAGCTCGTGTGGCTCATAACCACAAGGTCGCAGGTTCGAGTCCTGCCCCCGCTACCAAGAAAAACGACTCATCGAAAGATGGGTCTTTTTTCTTGCTGGGGTTAGATTCGGTTCTGCGACTAGCATGGCGGAGCCAGGCGTGGTCGCTGGTTCGTTCATGAAGAGCTGTCGCAGAAGCTTGCTTCGAGAAAGCGAGGAAATGGCACGTAGTGCGCCCCTGCCCCCGCTACCATAAGCACTTTGACCGCTGGAAACAGAGGTCTTTTCTTTCTTCCTTTGTTAGTTCATACTGATTTGAAGACATGGATAATCAGAACAATGAAAATTACTCACCTCAATCGTCGAATAACTCTCCCCCAACTCCTATATCACCATTGGGTAGTAGTCAATCTGGCATAGGTTAAACTGACACCAATACGCCTCAACAGCCTCATAAAAGACGTTCGTTAGCTATTATCGTAATATTGTTAGTTATCGTAATAGGAGCAATAGTTATAAGTATTGCTTTGATAACAAAAGAAGATAAAGATAACACGAAAGTAAATAGCAGTAACTCAGTATCTACCAGCGTGGTAAAACCAGACATGAACTTCGTGGCACCTTCTGGATGGGCTGAACAAGTAAATATCACAGATCGAAACACAGTAATTACCTATACTTCGCCTGACGGGTCGGGAGCCAAGATAGTGTTGATTATGCAAGAAAGTGCAATACGCACCGATAAAGATGAATTACTCGCTACCAGTAAGCTTAAGGAAGTAGAGTTAAAAAGCGCCCTGTTTGGCGACCAATACACATCAATATTTAAAGGTGTAACTAATACTGTTACTTCTTTTCAACTTCGAGTTCACTTTGATGTTCTAATGGAAGAGAGATACTACAATCAACCAAAATACCAACAAGTTTACCAGTCATTTATAGATTCTTTTGTACCTAACGGTACTACGAACAATCAATAGCTAATTATTTCCACCTACTCAATTCCCCAAGGATAAGGTTCCAATTCGATTCTGCCGCGCCTACCTGCCCTCTTTCAGCGAACATAATGGTCATGAGCGGATAGATCATTATGAATTCGCTGGCAAACTTCATAGCCAGAATACGATTCGTCACAGACGATATTTTATATTCGCTCATTACAGAACAGTATACTAGGTAATCAACCAAATGTACCCCGCCCGAAATGTTTGTCTCGGTATACTTATCGCTTTTAATATCCAGATCACTAGTTCATACTAAAAATAATTAAATAAGGATTAGCATGAAAAATAAGCAAATTAAATCAAATAACTCGTCAGCTCTTATCGATGTACTAGCGGCAGTTTTTGCACTATTGTTTGTTGTTTCTGCAATTAACAACGTCCATGATTTTGTCCAATTGCAGATTCAAAATGCTCCTGCATCGTACGCCTTGATAATTTCACTCGGACTAATAATTGTAAGTTGGTTCAATAATAAAAAATTAACTATCCTAAAAATCGCAACAATCACCGGCATCGTTACGGCAATCGCAATTTGGGGTTTTGGCCTTCACGGTTGGCTAAGATAGCCAATTATAGAGGGCAAAAACTTCAAATTTATTCGCATCAGAGTAACAGAGTAGTCTGGTATGATTATGCTATGAATAAAGCCGGTTTTCCAGAATCATTGATTGAGCGCTTGAGATAACTCTATGCTCAAGATCAACTTTCAGAGACCACTATCAACTATAGAAATCAGGGACCCTCTTTTGCAGCATGTCTCGAGATTGCACGAGAATTTGATCTTCATGCAACATTCCATCAGCCACAACAACCGGCTTTAACCGGTCCGGCATATCAACGAGGACGTAAAAGAATTGGTAATGGGAAACACAAAAACTGGTACATAGACTTCCAGCCGGATGAACCGCACGTGAGCAAACCTCGAGTGGTTGGTAGGATAGCACTTAAGTCCCCCTATAGCCCTGCGGATATGCAATATGGAGGTTTTGATTACGGAAAATATGGCGAGCCCGCGCCAGAATATAGCTATATGTCAGTACATACACCTTCTGAGCTTGGCGCCACTTTTATGCCTAAAGACCCCTGTCCTGAATTATTGACCATGATTTATCATGGGCTCGAAGACGTATTCGTTGCACCATATCCTCGACTATTTGATATTGATCCATATAATACCCACCCGACAATTCCTCAAGTAGGCGAATAGCCCCATTTCAATCGACCCAATCAGTATAATTTATATTTATTATATATATCGTTATACTATAGCGTATGGAAAATAGACGAATAGCAGTGCGCGGGATCATACTAAAGGGCGATAAAATTCTGTGTGCCAAGCTCAAGAAAACGCCAGGTAAAGACTCTACCGATAATGTTGGCTATTGGAGTACTCCGGGTGGTGGTGTCGACGAAAGAGAACCGCTCGTCCCTGCGCTAGAACGTGAACTCATCGAAGAAACGGGCATAAAGCCCGTCGTTGGGAACCTGCTCTACGTGCAGCAATTTGTGCACAACGGCAGAGAACAAGTCGAGTTTTTCTTTCACATAACCAACTATGAAGATTACGAAAGTATTGATCTTACTGCTACGTCGCACGGTGCTAT
Organism: uncultured Candidatus Saccharibacteria bacterium; assembly: GCA_964494545.1. Taxonomy (GTDB): domain Bacteria; phylum Patescibacteriota; class Saccharimonadia; order Saccharimonadales; family AWTP1-31; genus JAPLYT01. The sequence continues at coordinate 11,267 of CAZBRN010000015.1, forward strand.
CGAAATCGCTGAGATAGGTTTTATCGACCCAACTTCACACACAATTCTCCCTGAATTCTTAACCAAACGAGATCTAGAAGCCGATGCGAAAGCCGGGACTACGAATGTTTTCAATTACATCAATGAGTAATCCAAACAGGATACTCTGATATGATACATGCATGAATAAAAAGGCAGCCCGATTGAAGATATCAAGCACTCATATTGCACTTGCAATACTCGCTTTGCTGATAGTGCTCTTTCTGATCAGGGGCTGGATAAGAAAAACTGTCGTGCCGGCTGGCGTCCAAGTAATATATGGGAATTCAGTTCAGAATGTTTATCAAGGTGAGGTACAAAAACTTTCAGGTCCTTTGGAAAAGCTCGGCCCAGATAACACCATGATTGCAGTCGATGGTTGCCGTATGCTAAAGGCTGAAGATATCCGAGTTCAAGTGGAGTGCGGGCATGAAAAAGATAAATACCTGATCGTCGAGGATAATGAGCAAGCAAAGAAAGATCTTAAGACTACGGCAGTAGAACTTCAAGCACTTCTCAAAGCTAATGGATGGACTGGTGAGTACGACAATAATAACCCTGAGCATACTTCACTTGTTAAGCTTTTTACGAGTATCGCAAATGGCATCGATTATCAGCCAGACGCCTACTATGAAAAACGGATAGGCGATGTGTCGTGCTGGTTCGATGCCAATACTGCATTCAGCCAACCTAGCCCAGCCGCAGTGTCAGCTAAGTTCTATTGCGGTAAGACATTTAATTTCATTGGAGAGCCACGATGGTAAAAACACCAAACGGAAACTTAAAGAAAAGCGCATCTCCTCAAGCATTTCACGCCCGCAGAGCTGTCATTGCCGGGCTTTGCGTAACACCCGTAGGTTTTATCATCATGATGTTTAACCTCCTGAAGGTCTACGATTACGCGGGGCAATCTTGTAATGAGGGATCTACTTGCACTGATGCTGTGGATACGCTTGGAAACGGAGTACACGCCGGTATAGCGATTTTACTCTTTGGAATTGCTTGTACCCTTGTCGGTGCACTGGCATATTTTTATTACACGAACGTCAAAAAATAATCACTGATAGCAAACTTTATATTTTTGCGAAGGTAGCTCATACTAGACATGTAAACAAAGGAACAATATGCCTCGAGATAAAGGACGCAAAGAAGTTAAGAAACCAAAGAAAGCAAAAGTAGTTCTATAGAAGCAAGTTATCCTTGCTGATACACCACACAGCCGGCAATGCCGGCTTTTGCTTTGTAGCTTGACCCTTTGGGGATATCGAGGGTATCCCCTGGCTGCATCGAGAATTGTTTAGCCTCTACTGTTATCATAAAAGAACCTTCGGCGCACCACAGCCGGGTATCTTCCTCGACTGTTCTTGGCTCTATGTCTTCACCGCTTTCGGCTTCCCACCGCATCGGGTCAATGTTTCGAGCTACAAATAATCGCTGTAATTCTTCTTCTGCCGATTCATAATCTTTTGACCAGCGATATTTTCGTAGTTCCATACTCATCAGTATACATCCCTGAGTAGTGATTAGGATAATACCCCTGTTAATGGTATAATTACACTAAATAGTAGGGAGACTAGGTAGAATGGCGAATAATAAACGACAGGCAGACTTTATTGCATCTGCAGAAGCACAAGAAATCCGAAAACAATTACTCGATATGCTCGAAAATGGTAAATACACCACCGAATCAAGCTATAGTACCGACACCGAACAATACCCAGACAGCATGATCCCGTTTATCGAAAAGCACATGCGCTACCTCACTACACACCCAAGTGTAGACCCAGCACATTACTTGGCAAATCTTCGACTCATGACACGCGTTCGCTAAACTAGAATCGCATAGCTATGTCATTGAAGTCATTACGTTTGTTTGGGGTTATAACGGTCGTAATTGAATGGATCGGAATTATACTGGGCGCCCTCTACACGAAAAACTTTAACCCAAATATTCCGATCAGTGTTGCGTCTACAAGCGCGCAGCCGTTGCCTTTGATTTTTGGCGTTGTGCTCAGTTGCGTCGGAATAACGTATTTCATGTTTTCATTGTCTCTTAAGGATAGTAACCGAGCCTTGCCCTACTTTGCTGCGGTTGCCGGGTTGGCATTCATATTGACCGGATGGATCCCCTATACCGGACTTGGTGGCCGTCTGGACACTTTTCACAATACTGCTGTAGATATCGCCATCCTTGGATATGCGGGGATGGTTTTTCTTATGACGAAACATCCTCAAAACCGTATTAAACGAAGTAGTGTCGTCATACTGGGTGCCCTATTTGTGTGTTGCCTTTTTTCATTCATCAGTCTCTATGTCTTGCACAGGTTCACTGCAATCGTTCAACTAATCATTCTGGTGCTACTTCAAATTTGGACAGTCATCATTTTCCGGCATGAATCAAAGCAATCAGCTGAGTTGAAGTTTTTCTAAATCACCCTTCAGAACGACGGGAAGCATCCCTTTTATCTCCTCAATGTAGGTTGATTCTTCTGGCAGATTATTAAGTATGAAAATCTTTTTGCTTAAGTAAAAAGCGATGGCCATTTCGATCAAAACATTGCCCCCGATGTAGTTTTCGATATCATTCTTTTTGTTATTTACTACTAAAATTGCATCTGACTTCTCCACTTCAGCAAAGTGACTACGCATGAAATCTGCCTATTTATCATAATCAGCAGCGTTATCGAACCACGTCTTATAGTGAGCCACGTCGTAATCACCCGATGTTTTCATTTGTCGAGCATTTTTCGGAATAATTACTTCATACCCAAGCGAAAGTAACTGCGTTTCTAGTTCTACAACCTGTCGGTAAAAAGATGCACTTGAGCAAATTGCGATTGTTTTCATAGATATAATTATAGCCTTGTTATGGCGTTTTATTCACTTTTACGATGGAAGAAAAAATCCATCCAATCGTTGAGATTTTGCTGATAAAACGGAAGATCTTGTTTTATAGTGGCATTTTCAGTAATGGTTTTTGGTAAGTCAGTAGTATATTTCAGTGAAACTTTTTTAGGGACGATCAGAACGGTTTCGCCCGGGGCTGCCTTACCGAACTGACGACGTGCCGCCAATTCCAAGAACTCGTCAGTCTTAAAATATTCGTTTTTAAGTGCGACATTGGTATTCTCGAGCTTTGCTACATCATTCTTTTGAATTTGTTCTGAGATTTGTTTTTGTAAAACATAGTTTGACTCAATGGTTTTCACGCCACTCCAGCTAACGAGTACCGCAATAATACCAAATCCAATAAGTCCAAGCACTCGCGTATCGGTGAGCGCCTGTAACTTTTTGGGTTGAAAACTATTTTTTAGTGAATCAAGCATTATCACTATTATACGCGAGATGTAGTAAATGCGTGTAGCTAGGCGGCAGAACCCTCTAACTTCTGTAGAATTGGATAATAATCTGCTATAATCCTCTCTGTTAGAGAATAACCATGGGGGTGTAGCTCAGTGGTTAGAGCAGCGGGCTCATAACCTGTTGGTCGAAAGTTCAATTCTTTCCACCCCCACCAGTTGATAATTCAGTGGCTTTTACTAGACTTGCGAACGGTTCGTTCCAGAGGTAGGAAGCCACTTTTTCGTTGTCTACATGTAGGTTCAAGAACAAAATTCGGCAAAGTGCGTCTTTTTCGACTGCTGAGCCAGCTTTCATCTTGTCAGAAGCCGTTTTTACTAGGTTCAAGAAGTTCTGTTTAGATATTCGGATTTGCTTAGGATTTACGATCTTCTTTTCGAGTTTTGCTATCTCTTGCTCAATATCAGATCGTTGATTTGCAAGCTCATTTATACGTTTTTCATTTGCTGAATATATGGGTGATTTGACGTCCTGTACGCCAGCGTTTAAGGCGCGCTCCTCAAGCTCATTTGTAATGTGAGTCAGTGCGCCTCTGTGACTATTTATATCGTGTTTAATCGTGATAATTCTTTCGTCTGTGAGCGACTCCATTTGCTTGCTATAGCGTTCGTAGGCTTGGTCTGTGAGCTCAAGTTTATCTAGCGTTTCGTATATAGAATTGAATATATGTTTGGCTCTAAGCGACTTAGGCTTACGATTACATAGCTTGTTCTTGCACTCATATGAGAGAACGTGTTTGCCACTTCCAGTTCGGTTCTTACCCACGGACATTGGCTTAGAGCTCTTACAGACATCGCAGAAAACCATCCACCTAAGCGGGTAAAAGGTTGCACGCTTCTTCAGGTGTTTATCCCTCATGCGACCATAGCTCATCGCCTGGATTTTGTTGAATATATCTTCTGAAATCATTGGCTGAAAGTTGGTGATTAAACGTAAGTCCACTGTTTGCTGAGCCTGAGTCAAAACACCGTAGTATATTGTGTCTTTGAACATTTTGGATATACCTGGGACCCCCGGTTTTATAACTTTAGGATTCTTTGTAGTCTTAGTGATCCTGTGTAAATTTTTGAGCCTGAGAAATTCTGCTACAGCTTCCAATGTTTCTCCATCCGCGCGTCGCTCCCATCCCTCTTTGACAACTTCAAAGAAATCATTTGGAACATAATGCCCTGTAACTTCGTCTCTATCATAACCCCACTTAGGTGCTCCCGCAGATTTACCGTCTTCAAAGTTACCCTGTACCCCACGATTTACGTTGTTTGATAGGTTGTCCGAATACTGCTTGGAAAATACAAATAACAAGCCCAGGAGCATTTTCCCGTTGGCATCGTTTGTGAAGGCATGACTTTTAAACTTGATATCCTTAAGAACATCCTCGTCTAGCATGTTGATTATTTGGCCACCTTCCAGCATATTTCTACACAATCTGTCCGGGTGCCAGCACAATATGCCGTCGTATTTTCCAGCTTCAATATCTTTCAACATTGTTTTGAACAAGTCTCGTGTGCCGGGTTTTTTTGCCGAACCTTTTTCTTCTACAATCTTAATGACGTTTAAGCCTAAGTCTTCCGCAAGTTTCTTGCAATCTTTTATCTGGTCGGGTATGGAGCGTTGTTGGCTATCTTCGTCTGTAGTGGAACGACGTGCGTAGAGAACGTATTTGAGCTTCTTGATATCTGCGACTTGCTTTACTGCCATGGTGTAATTTTACACTACAGTTATAGTTCTATGCGCCCGCCATTATTATCAGAGATTGAGTGGACGTTTAGTTTAGCAATCGGCTTTATAACATTGATCTTCTGTAAGGCTTCAACAAACTCAACTAAAAGTAAATCAGCCGTGTTGGGATCACGCTTAGTAAATTTTGAGACTGTTTTTGCTGGTGCGCTGATACCTTATCCCCTATGCCTCACTAAAATGTGAGCTATTGTGTCAGCTAATTGCACCATTAGGAGATGGGTACACTATACTCGCTTTTGAGGAGATTTTCAAGGTTTTGACCCCTGTTACGGGCATTAAAATGTCCGCATAAGCATTACTTGTTAAGGGAGTATAATTAGAGTATGAAAAAGACTGCCAACGCTACTGAAGTGGCGATAGTAAAACGTATACTTGAAGGTGACGCCTATGCCGATATATCAGCCGATACGGGTGTGGCGGTATCTACAATTAAGAAGATAAAGAAGCGTAACTACGAAAGATTCTTTACATCGGATATTGCTGCAAAATTCACTATATACGAGGAAATGCGCATTATTATCTCACGAACAAACCAGCAAATATTACGCAGGCTGGACGCAGAAGAAAACAACATGTCTATTAGTGAACTACTGGCGATACTAGACTCGGTAGACAAACGAACTGCAATCAAGCCTCCCCCTATAAGCTCCTAAACATATACCTGACACTAACCAGTTAAAGTACCTATAGGAGCCTATCTACCTCACGGCATAAGTCAAGTATACTTAATAGCAAGTGACAGAGTCACTCGGCCTAAACCAAACTTGTTTGGCATGGTCATCAGCCCATTAACAGGAGGAATCATGAGAAAACGTAGTTTATTGAACATATCGGGCACAGTAGGTTTGTTATTAACTTTTACTTACTTCGTTGCTTGGACCCCCATTGTTAGAAGCAATTGTCGAAGTGATGCTGCACGTTTTGCTACCGAGTATATACAGAACCCCATAACTGACGACCAAGTACAAAGCGTGAGCTTGAGGTATAGCCTACAATACTTAGTCTGTGTGAATAAGTACGGAGTTGCTGAGTAAAATTTTTCTTATATTTTTGTGTGCGGACATTAAGACCCCTATTAAATAATGTGAGCTCCGCCCGCCCGGTACCTTTTGGGTAGGTGGGTGGTCATGAGGTAGGAGGTCGATATTGTGAGCAAACCAATTATTAGCGTAGAAGAAGCCCGTGAGATCATCGGAGAGTCTGCTCAGTCCATGTCTGATCAACAGGTTGAGGATTTGGTAGTTCTACTGGATATTATTGCTAAAGAGGCTCTAAAAACGTCGAAAAACAAGCGATCGTACAGTCAAAACACCGACATTGCATAATATACTTTTTAACAGGGGTGGGGTTCCACGTTGCATGCCCTTGACTTTGCTCTATGTCGTTAAATATTCACCTCTACCCCTGTTAGGTAGTGTCCGACAACGTTCATTGTGCGACGCGAAAATCTATCTATAATAGTGGTCCTAAATCTTCCATTAATTCCTGTAGGTATGGATTGTTGTCGCTTACGTCAGTTAGGGTGCGGTGGTTCATGCTGCTTAAA
>CAZBRN010000016.1:0-13505 GCA_964494545.1 uncultured Candidatus Saccharibacteria bacterium
ACTTAAGCTAAAACTTCCAGTTGCCGGTTGCTGCTTTGCGAACCTAACTACACCATTTTGACAAGTGGCAGGAGCTGTAACCCTCTCGCAAGCATCAAATCCAATAGATACCGAAGCAGTTTGAGCTTTGCTAAATAAGGTCGTTGCCAAACCAATAGCTATAAGGCATACGACCAAAAACAATATTTTCTTGGGTGTAAAGCGCAATGCTCTGATATTTTTAATAGTTTTATGCACCTTCTATATTGCCTTTCATTATAACGCAAAAAACTATATATGCTACCAGCTTAACCTTAAATAAAATGGTCTTTTTAGCACAAACATGATGCGCTTGTTTTTCCCATCCAGCCTGAGTAAATGGGTATGCTGGTGTGCAACGCTCCGGACACCAGAATTCTTAGCCCTTGCGTACACATCGTACCCCCGTGTTTCATAGCTGCTAATTAATGTTAGGTATTCTCGCTTGGCTATTAGTGGAATGTCGGCAAGTGTATCTATGTGCATTCTTGGTATAACCATTAGGTGCTCAATAACGCCCTGTCCATCCCATAATGAGTATGGTATATGGTTATTAATGATTTTAAAGTTTTTTGTTTGGTCAATATACTGAGGGTGACTGCTGTCAATACTACAAAATGGGCAATCATCTTTGTTATTGTTGCGCCTGTACTGACGATATTTTCTTTCTTCGTGTGTAGATCTAGTGATTGACATTATTCATATCCTAAATTACTAATCATTGACTATCTGATGTTTGGTAACAACATCTAAGCATCAACGGGACAATTGATGCGCAGTTCAGTTGATGATACATCATAATCCATATTATCACGCGCAGTAACGATTAAACTACCCCGATCACATGCACTATTGGCCCAATCTGGCAATTGCGTAATAGAATCTAGATTCCCGGGACGAAGTACGCAGACAGATCTTCTATAAGAATCACCTCCCTGATTTCCGCCTATATAATCTTTCATACTGCCCAGCTGATCCCCACCAACTATATAATATAAGGGGTTCGGTTCACGATAACCCAGCCGTTGAATGGTCTGGGGTACAATTTCATTAATTTTATTACTTCCATCCTCTGGACCAGACACATCATCAATATATACCGGTAATCCTACCTCTCCACTAATTTTCATAATACTTGTCTGTAGAGCTCTTACTCGTTCTTCAAGGTAAAATTGATCAGAAAACTCATTACCCAACTTAGCTCTTACATAATCATCACTATTTGGCACTAGCACTAAATAGCTCAGCCAATCCATTTTGCTTCGGCGTATAGCAGTAACAGCAGCTTTAGCAGCATCAAGATGCCCCGAGTGAAATGGAGCAAAAGAACCAACAAAGACAACGGCCGCAGAATTCTCTCCTGGTGACGGTGCTGTATGGCCCTCAGGTAATTGTGATAACCGTCTGTTTTGGGGTAATGATGGCATGTAAACTTCGTGGCTTGTCATAGATTGTATATTAACATAAACTACAACATATGTCAATTTTGCGTGGCTGAATTCCAGTCCGAAACGCAACATAAGCACTATGCATAAGGTGGTGGCGTTAGCCACTCCCGGAAGCTAACCAAAAACATCTCTGTTCGAGAACTTGTAGACTAGGCGTTGCAACACGACTAAACGACAAGGAGAGCTGAGGCGCACTTACATCTTACACAACTCCAACGTATTGAGTTATGCTTATTTATTATGCAAATAGGCCATTCTCAGCGGGACTTTGCGCTAGCAATGGGTATACTTACACGCCGGACATATACTCAAGCATCTACATTGTCGCATTTGCAAATACCGCCGTACTATAGAGAGTAGCCTCCGATAAGCATTCAGAGACAAACAGAAGGAAGGTCGGCGGATTGCCGCCAGACATTCCCATATCCAGGGGCGCAAACGTTATTCGTTGGTAAAGCCATAGTGGCTGAATTGCATCGATTGTAGAGCGCAAGAGTGGCTATTTGCTGGCTGTAAGCTAGAACGTGGAACAACCAAGAGCTTTGAGGGGGCTGCGAAGCGGAGCCTCGCTCATCTTCCCCAGGAAGGCTTGACGTGTGCGTCAAGCAGCTAAATACTAGCCCGAGGAAACTACTAGACTGCCGGACACCAGAGGAAGTATTTAAAGCAAAGTGGTAGCGTTGCATTTGGAACTGGAATTCAGCATGTAAAGCTTGACTATGTTAGAACATTATTGACTAGTAATTTTTACTATGATAGTATTTAGCCATGAGGCTAAAACGAGCAATTTTTCCGGGCGCAAGTGCGGCTATAGGGCTTGCGTGCTCTATCTATTGGGCTTGCGAGGCTGCTGACGCCTTTAGTGAAGCCGATAGGGCAAGAGAGCAAGCAGATATTGTTGAGACACATGGAAGACCCACAGATACCCTGCCAGATTACGATGATCCCTATATTACTAAAGGGCATGAAGATGTAATGTTAGCACTTGGCACATTGGCTTTTAGTGTTATGTATGGTGTACTTACTGTTGTTACAGTAAGTGAGGTTCAGGATAGTAGAGAACACAACAGGTAGAGGGGATGGAGCAATTAGATATCGCGTTAGATGAGTTGCTCGACAGCGAAGGGCTATAGTATGTCGCGCTACTCAAAGCTAGATGACAACAACTTATCATTCGTCATCATGGTTCTTGCTGGTGGAGTCGCCTGCCAACACTGGACACACGGGATACTTTACTTGTTACGTCCATTCCTCTTATTCTAGATGCTTATGCCTATTTTTACCAGCGGGTCTAGATAGCATATCAGCCACGGTTCAGTGTATACACGTACTTACGTCTAGCGACAATGGCTGCTGCTAGCGAGGATAGTACAAACACGGTCAGCAAAGCTGTCGTACGCACCTTTTGTCCTGTCTGACCAAGATTAGCTTGGTTCTGTGTGGTTGCTGTGTTTTGGGTCGGTGTGGTAGTACTAGCACTGAGTACCTGTGGAGTGACAACCGCGCTAAATTCACTAGTGCTGCCAAAGCCACTGTTGGTAGATGCGTCAATGGCGGTAGTAGTAGCAGACAGTACTTTGCCGGTGAGGTCGGTGCCAGAAGGTAGTGTAATAGTGGCGGTCTGACCTGAACCTGGGCTCAGTGTTGTAGCACCAAGGAAGGTTTGGCCTTCTCCGTGTTCGGATGAATCTGCAGTGTCGTTAGCAAAGAACTCTACTCGGTACTCATTGCTAGGGCTATCTGCAGCGTCTAGGTCTAGGGCAACAGAAAGACTCGAACCGTTCTGAGTGGCAGTACTGAGTACTGGGAAGTTTATGTAGCCATTGGCTCCAGTGTCGGCGTCGGAGGCGTCGTTGGGGGTTGGGCCGAAATCGTTAATAACTTCAGGATTCCCATCAGGAGGCATGGAGTCGTCGATAAACCCACCTAGATCTATACCCAGGCCAGAATTAGGCATTGTGGCAATATTGTCTTGAATAGTATTACCGAGTATAGCGATACGGTTGGGAGTCAGGGTGATAGGCAATGCGCTAATCGTGGTTTGTGCAACGATAACCCCTCCGAGCCCGTTGTTGTTTATTATATTTCCTTCGTTGATATTCGTGCCGCCAATGAGTGTGTTTGTGGGGCCAAACTGTACGATGATTCCACCCGCAACACTATTTGTAATAACATTACCTTGTATCCGCGTATTCTCTGATGATGATGCTCCCCAATTGTTAACGGATATGCCCACAGAATTACCAGAAATATAATTCGACTCTGACGCATCACTACCACCAATTACCGTACTAGAACTACCTGAGATAGATATACCGACCCCTATATTATTGATAATATCATTCCCGGTTAAAACATTGTTATCCGAAGCATCGCTAAAAGATATACCAGCCCCGTCATTATCGTGGATCTCGTTACCAGATATAACATTGTCAACCGAAGTCTCTTGTATACTAATTCCCCCCCATAATGTTATTTGATACAATATTGTCACTAAAAGTACTATTCGTACTAGCTCCTGACAAATTTATGCCAGTTGATCCATTACCAAGTGGCGTGGTCCCGTCGTACGCTACACCGATATAGTTATTCTGGATGGTAATATTCTGTACATTATGAGGAGCGATCCCCATGGAGTTATTACCAGATATAACATTTATTGCCGTTGCGTCGGGTCCACCTATTATATGCCCCGAACTATTATCGAGAGACAGCGAACCCGAACCACCCGCTATAGCATTTGGGATAGCAGTCAGACCGTCTGCACCCACACCGATGTAATTACCTTGGACGATCCAGTCATCATCGCCGGTATTGGGACTTGCACCGCTACTATCGTTACCACTAACTATATTGCGATCTTCAGGGTTCAGACCCCCGATTCGTAGTCGTGCGCCAAGTTGGATACCAATATCTTCATTACCCCAGTCTAAAAGACCAGTTGGGTCGGTTCCGACATAATTACCGGTCAAGATAACATCTGTAGCAGTACCAGCACTCCCAATGCCTCGCGAAGTAAATCGATTAATAATCATTCCTCTTATAATCGAACCAGAGGCAGATATATCTAGATGAAGACCCTCTGAAGCTGCACCCGCCAAACTCCCATCCAGCTGAATTAACAGTGTTCCGTTGAGTGGGTTAGGTGCTACGGCTGTGTTGGTAAGGCTTCCAGGTTGAGAGTAGCCATCTATGGTAACGGTGTCGGTTATAGCGGGAAGGCTTGTCTGTGGCTGAATAGTGTAGCCGTCCTTAGTGGCACTGTTGCGGTCAGTAAGAGTATAGTCTGCGGCACCGGTGATATTGAAGGTAATGGTGTCATTACCATCTCCGGCAATGCATTCGCCTAGGGTTGCACCAGAGGCAGTGTCGGTATTGCTTGCGGTGATAGCTTCACGAAGTGTACATTCTCCGTCGTCGTCTTGGTCGTCAGCGGTGGAGTTAACGGTAATAATGGCATCGGCATGGACAAACGGTAGCATCGATATATTCTGCAAACCAAATACAGTCCCGACTATAAGCATCGCGAACGTTGCCGCCTTCCAAGCTTTTCGACCCTCAACTTTTTTCGTCATTACTACTCTCCTTTATTTTGAAAGCGCTTACGTTATAGTATAGTCAGAGCTTAGTGCTAGTCAACAGTATGCATAGTGCTGCACACAAAATAAATTACACCCGAATCGTAATTGCGAAACAAAAACACCCCTTTTTACGGGGGGGGTGAATCCTGTTTTCCGGTTATTGCCATTAGGGAAATCTATTATGGTAACCCCAAGATATCATCCCATTCGGGGATGGCGAACTACAGCAGTGCTCGGAGTAAACTCCTGTGCACTGCTTTGTTCTTCGAACTCAGGAGTTCGTCCCAAGGAGAATATCCTGCGGATATATCTGCGTCGCATGTTCGATGCAAGCATATGCGCGTGCTCCTTGCTATCGATCCTACGGAGTTCGAATCATTTCTCTTAGAGAAATGGCCAGCAAAAAGCCCCAGTCTTTAGACTGAGGCTGTTTACTGGTGATCCCAAGGAGAATCGAACTCCTATTGCCGGGATGAAAACCCGATTTCCTAACCGTTAGAAGATGGGACCACGTCGTTGTGTATGTTTTTGTCACTCTGAGCATTTAGTAACAAAAACAGTCAACTCCTTTCCCCCATAAAATCTTACGATTTTCGGGGACCCCTTTTTATTCAGGGATGAAAGTATTTAAGACTTGGAAAGTATAACATAACAGGGGCTAATATGGAAGACTCCTCACGAGTGAGGAGTCTTGTCTAAGTTTGAGCGGCCAGTCACGTACAGCTCTTTTACCACTCTACCTTATCACAGTTAAGCTTATTGTGCAATGCTTGCACGTCAGTCTTAGGCTGATTTGCGGTCGGCAAATGCACGATGCATGAATGCGCCAGCAAGAGTAACGACTGAGAATAGCCCGAAGATATTTCCAGCGCCAGTATCGGTTAACGTACCAGATGTAGGGGTTACAGGAGTGACAGGAGTCATACATTCTGGGCTATCGACTGGAAGTGTTTCTTTGCCGGGAACTGTACAGAACTTTGGAGTACTGATAGTTACGGCAGCTGAACACTTGTCACTTTCGACTTTCTTCTCTTCGCCATTAACCATGAAGTAGATCACCGCACGAGGAACGTATGTTCCTTCTTTTTCGTACGTGTGCTCAACAACGGTTTTGTCGGTCATGAGCTTGTCTGATCCATCGCCGAAGTCATAGCTGATGTACTTCAATGTTGCGCCGTCATGAGCAGTGAATTTAACGGTATATCGGTATGATTTAACACCAAGTTTTTCTGCAGAGAACATATCACAGCTATAAACAGGAGTCACAGGGTTTGGTGAAATTGTAATGCTAGTTGCACAGTTTTCGTTGGTGACAGATTTGTCAATTCCATTGACTGTGAAGGTTGCAGCAACAGCAATGTTGAATGTGCCGTCGTTTGAATAGGTATGTTCAGTACTTGTAGCTGTAGTGTTGACGCTTGAACCATCGCCATAGACGTATTTGAAGTTCTTGAGTGTTGCACCATCTTTTGCTGTGTATCGAACATCAAACTTGTACTTGTGGTCACCGATCTTTGTTCCAGAAAGGAGGTCACAGCTATAGATTGGAGTAGGTACGTTAACCGTAGCGTCATCACAATCATCATTGTCGTTAGGGTTGTTAGGGTTAACTTCTGGGGCATTTACACAAGCCGTGTTAATGATATCTCCAGCGACTTCTGCGACAACTTTAGCCTTAATATTGATGGTTTGAGCTGCACCAACTGCCAAGGCAGGAATTGTGTAGGTAAGCTTGTTACCACTTACAGATCCCTTATCGGTGCTGATGAACTGTACGTTTGCAGGTGCGTTATCAGATACAACTACATTTGTAAGTGCTACATCACCAGTATTTCGAACGACGAGTTGGTAGTCAAATTCTTGATTTACATTAACAGTCTTTTTCTCGACACCATCAACTTTTTTGTCGATGCTTACACCAGGATGCGTAACAGTGTTACAGTTCTCTTTGGTGATAGTAACGTCTGCATAGTCATTGATTTCAGGTGTTGTAGATGATTTTGCAAATGCAATGTTTCGAACTTTAGTAGAACATCCAGCAAAGTCATCTTTAGTGATTGCGCTGAATACGATAAGTGAATCATCGTTAGGGTTGTACTGTCCACCGATAATACCGCCACCGAATAGAGGCGCATCAGCTTGAACTGCAGATCCCTTAGCATTTACATATTTAACACTTCCAGGTACTAGTTGGGTGTGTGGAGGCAATACATCTCGAGTAGTTACACCCATGAGAGTAGCCGCGCCAGCATTTTTGGTGTTAAGAACATAGTCAACTTTTGTGCCGGCAGGGACTGAAACTTCTTTGCTCCAGTTACCAGTCTGACCTTCAATGTGCTTTCGCACTTGTTTTGTAAGATCGAGATTGTAGCTTGCAGTCTGAACACGAACACGAATTTCTACGAGCGCCGCATATTCGAAACAACCAGGAAGATTACCGTCCATAGTCTTGTCTCCGATTAGCGCACCAGTAGTTACGATACTGTCACTTAGGTTGTAGCTTGCAGTTCCACGAAGGAGTTTTGCAGAACCAGCAACATATGAAACACTGAACTGCTGAGATCCAGAAAGATCAGTAGTATCTTCTACACCAGCAGCGTTATCTGCAGTGATGTATGAACGAGCACGAAGAACTTGAGCAGTAGCAGTTGGAAGACCGATACGTACTTTAGTGTTCTTAGCTACTCCGATAGTAGCGTTCGTGTTTTGGTTAGCGTTGTTGTGTACGTAAGTTCGCAATACAACTTCTTTGCTACCATTTGTGACATCACTAATGAGGTCAGCGTTCTGGCCAACTGTTTGGTCTGCACGACGGCCATCGAAGAAAGCGCGCTCGTCGCCGTAGCTAGGAGTGTTGATGAAGCTGTTGAGAACAGGCCCTTCTAATGATCCACATCGGTTTAGTGCAGCGCTATCAGCAGCAACACACGTAGAACCATTTAATGGGGCTTTGTTGTAATCGAATACTGGGCGTACTGGGTAGTATTCAGCCATTACAGCTAGTGGGATTGCTACAGCTGCTGCAATTCCAGCAACAGCTACAACTGCGCGCATTTTTTTACTAAGTTTTTTGAAGATATTTGGTAGTTTCATAATATTCCTTATTAATCCCTTAAAGCCTTAAATATTTTCGGTTCCGCCGGTTGAGCCACCTTGGCCACCGGTTGTGTCAACGCTAGTTGGAGGTGCAGCTGGAGTACCATTTCCGCCTAAGTCAGGGTTCTGTTCAGTTCCAGCGGGTGGTGTAGGTACTATAGTCGAACTATTAGGGTCGGAGTGCGTAGGTTTTTCAGGAACAGCAGGAACAACTTTTTCGCTACCATTGCCTAATGATCCTTGAGGAGTTGTTGTTTGACCAATTGGTCCTTTACCAGGGCCACGAGGTCCAGAATCTTCAGTGCCACTTCCGCGGTTTTGTCCGGGAACACCCGCTGGTGTATAGTTTTCGTCAGCTTTAGGCCCCAATTCGATGCTTGGAGGAACAGGCATGCCAGGTCGAACTGGTGTAACTTCATCAAGATCTGGGTTAACACAGTCTGCTCGAAGAGTTGCTGGCCAGACAATTGATCCGTCGTCTTTAGCAAAAACCCAGAATACATCTCCAGCTCCTGCTGATCGAGAATGAAGGCTTTTTGCCAAGTTACCATCTACAAAGTAGGTCGTACCATTGATGATAATTGGAACGTTAGCTTGAATCGCAACATATCCTTCACCATTTAATGCTCGTTTAAGTTCTTCAGGATCATCGGCTAATGCATGCTCAACATGCCCACGAACAACTTTCGCTCGCTCGTTATCGCTTGCAAGAAATTCTGCAACTTCTTCTTTAGTTGTGAGAGTGTGATCACTAAATGCTTGCGCTCCGCGCTCTTGAGGAGTCCCTTCAAATACAACATCGTTACCTGCAACAATTTCACCCGGGTTAAACCCTTGGAATCGACTGTTAAGCTCATCAGCAAAACGCTCTGCAGCAGTATCAGTCATTTCTGGTGCTGTTGTAGTGGGTTCAATGGCAATAGTAGTGGTCGTAGTTTCTTTAGAAGCTAAGTATTCTCCTTCGCTACAGCCTGTTAGAGCAACAGCCGCTACGGCGAGCCCTGCAGCAAGCATTCGCGCTTGGTCTAGTAATTTTCCTGGATATTGATCCATATAGTTTTCTCCCTAAGAGCCGAAGCTCTTTAACTAATATTTTCTTTAAGAACTGTACGAAATATCCACCTCTCGTGAATGTGTTTAACTTTACCACATGCATACGCTTATGTCAATACTTTCTACAATATATTGCTAATAAACACAAGCGTTTTGCGGGCGTGCAATAACAGCGGTGCCACTTCTTAGAGGTTTAGCGAATAATGGGCCTTCCGTTTAGAGCTGCTATTAGGGATCTTTTTGTTATTTCTTTACTATCTTGGAGTCTGTCTTGGGTTCAAGCACAGCATTCGGTAGTAGCGTCGAATTCTTCGGTAGAGTGAAGCCGAAGGTGCTTCCTTTGCCTTCTTGACTACTGAAGATAATGGCCCCACCCTGAGCGACGACCACTTTTTTAGCCATAAAGAGTCCGAGCCCTGTGCCGTCTGGACGGGCACGCCGGGCATTATTGGCACGGAAGAACTTCGTAAACAGGTTATGTTGCTCAGATTTTGGAACGCCAAGACCATCGTCTACCACTGTAAATTCGATGGAATTGCCCAAATCTTGCAATGATACGTTGATATGACCATCTTTCGGAGTGTAATGAAGGGCGTTATCGGTAAAGTTCATGATAACTTGGCGCATTTTGGTCTCATCGAGCATCAAATCGATGAATTTTGCCGGTTTACTATAGGTAAGCGTCTGATTCTTGCCTGCAGCTGCCTGCTTAAGCTGTTCAATCTCAGCCTCAACCACATCTGCAAGGTTAGTAAGCTTGTTTTCGATCACAAATTTACCTGTACGCAAACGAGAGACGTTCAAGAGGTCAGCAATGAGGTATACCATGCGTTGAGAGCTCATAAATGCTTGGTCTAGAAGCTCTTTCTGCTGCTTATTAAGCTTTCCAGCATCTCCCTCCACTACCATGCTCACATACCCCTTAACAGCGGTTAGAGGAGTCCGTAGCTGATGAGAGGCCATACTAATGAACTCATCCTTGGTTTCATCCAGCGCCTTAAGCTTTTCGTTGGTTCTACGGAGCTGCCTGGTGGCATCATTGACCTTTTCCTGCAACGTAACCGTAAACGCTTCGATTTCTTCAAAACGCATAGCATTCTGTACGGCAATCACGAGCTCGTTGGCGATAATATCCAACACTTGAAGATCCTGCTTGTTATATGGGTTTCCACTCTTTTTACTGCCCAATACCAGATAGCCTAGGACATTTGCGTCTTTCCCTGTTGGGATCAACCTTGCCAAAACAGAAACTTTATTTTTAGTTAAGATGTTTTTCACAATTGAGCTCGTCTCATCCAACTCATCCGCTACGATTATCATAGGCATGCCTTTGGTGTGTTTAGGTAGGCCGACTATCTGTTCGTCATCTAGTTCCACTTTTTTAGAGCCAATTACTCGTCTACTTGCTCCTTCGACCTCTCCGATCACAAATGCTGCATACTCAGATTTTAAAGTCGATTCGAGGATCTCTGAAGTCTGCCGCAACAATTGCTGAATGTCGATATTGCCCACCAAAATCTTATTGAGTTTATCGAGTAGGTCTTGAGCATCGTAGGCATCTCTATAAAAAAGCCTGTTCGTGAGCTTGTTGAAGAATTTTCGAAGAGGCTGAAGCGTAAATCCGAAAACCAGCGTTCCTACAAAGTAAAACAACTGCTGTAGAGTTGTCAGCTTCGAAGATCCCAAAAGCGTCGTCGATACACCAAAAATCGCGAAAACATAGATCCCTGTCAAAGTACCGAAAGTTAAAATATACCCAAGCGATCGAGCAACAATGAGCCTAATATCGAATAATTTATGTTTTACGATAGCATAAGCCTGAATTGCGACCATTATTAGAAATGATGTTGGGCTGATTAATTGCGCAACTGCGCTTTCAACAAAGACAACGTTTGTGAAAAATAAGATGACAATAGGAATTAAAAACGATAGCAAGATAAGACCAGACTGAGTTCTCTGCAGTCCAATTGATTTTTTATAGAACCTAACGACAGCGAACAAGGCAAATAGAAAATAAAGGAATAAGAAAGCAGTCTGCAGATTATACAATGGTCCTACCGTCGATTCGAAACTACTGCCAGAAGGTTTAATACTTTGAATAATTAATCCGGTGAAAGAAAGAGGCGTGATAAGGGCTGCGGGTATTGAGACCAATATTAGTCTTGTAGCCGAAAGTGGTTTACCTGCATAGAAAAGGCAGAACTGTAGAAATGCTATCACTAGAAAATTTGGAATCGTAGTAGCTATCTGGAGAATTAGCAATGCATTATTCGTATTCAAAAAAACGGTCGTTAAATATTGAAAAAATAGCCAAACAGCAATTAGAATTGTTACACTAGCAAATAGCTTAAAAAATGAAGTTCTGTTTCGCGCAAGCACCAATCCAGATATTATTAAAATACCGATAATTGGTGTTAAGTAGGCAACCGCATTTGCTATCATCTTATCTATGTTACATCAAATTCGCTTATGGTTCAGTATTTTGTGTATAATCCTTATAAAGAAACGCCAAAATGATTGAAAAATTCCCAAATTTTACCCCATTCTCATTGTCCCAAAAAGAAAAGGTATATAACTACCTCAAAAATTTCGCTCCGTATGGAGATTTTTCGTTAACAAATTTAGTTATTTGGCTTAATCTTGAGGACGATCTTGAAATATCCGATCTAGACAATAATTTAATTCTACGTTTTACGAATGTTTTTGCTAACCCTAAAAAACGTGCTTATTGTTTTATTGGACTAGTTAACGTCGATGATGCTCTGACCGAATTATCCGAATATTTAAAGACTCGTAGTGAAGACCTTACTTTATACTCAGTGCCCGAAGAGACAATTACTTTAATAAATAGATATGAATATTTTGAAGATCGTGATAGTTTTGACTACGTCTTGAACACCGAAGAGCAAGTAAAGCTATTGGGGACACGTTTTGGTAAATACAGAAGGAAAGTGAACAGTTTTATTAACACCAATATTGATAACATTGTCATAAAAGAGATCGATCTTAATATTCCCGAACAGTTTCATCAGTTAGTAAACAGTTTACATACCTGGAAAAGAACCTATGAACTTGGAGGTAATGATAATGAAGGGTTAGAAGCACATGCTTTAACACGATCTTTTAAATTTCATGAAGAACTAGGACTAAAATCTGTTGCAATTACCATCAATAATAAAATTGAATCATTTACACTATTTTCGATCGATGAAGTTCACTCAATCGCCGATATTCACCATACGAAATGCTCATATGAGCAAAGGAATGTATTTGACTTTACGCTTTTTGCAACAGCTTCAAAGCTTAGGTCAGAAGGTATTAAATTTATGAACCTAGAGCAAGATTTAGGTATTGAAGGACTACGTGAACATAAATTAGGTCTTAGACCTTCGCATTATCTTAGGAAATACACTGTTGATTTAAGTACCATTATCCGACAATAAATACTGGGTACTGATACGCACCAATTCGCTCAAAATCTAGCTTAATTGTATCCTCGGTAAACTCTTTGCTCAAATCTGGTATATAAGTGGCAGATCTGTTTGTGCACTGCGTAGCAACATATTTTATGTCTGGTACGTGCTGAGCGATAAGAGTCATTGCACCCATTGTTAGCCTACTATAGCCCATACCTTTTTCGCTAAGCGACGTAGACACTCCCGACACAAACGCGGTGGTGCCACCTGGCCCGTGTTTTCTGTAAAATTCTTCATTTAACCATGGGCAAGCCTTTACATCATCAATCACAAAAAGAGCACTCACAATTCGCCCATCTTTGCGAACGAATGTAACTTTTGATTCAGGTGATAATAGTTGCTGTTCAAAGTACTCGCGAGGCTGTTTTTGTGCCGACGGGTGATTTTCGACAAGCTTATCAAATGTCTTGTCGTATACGTCCCATAGTTCTTGTGCGAGGTACGCATCAATATCCTCACCATTTGCGAATTCCACACCTTCTTTCTTATATATTTCCCATTCGTCTGAAAACTTTATAGATTCATACGCTTCATTTAGAGACTTATAGTGACCTTCACTAACATCTACTACCGTTGAATCACTTACAAAGTGTTCAACAGCTGCCATTGATCCGCTGTCCGGATCGAAAACATCAGGATCAATGTACAGTCTACGGCCTGCGATGGTTGCAGCATTTTCTAGTAAACTTACTGGATAATCGTCGTTTTCTCGTTTCTCTAGCATTATCTTCGCTCCCACCGCTAGTCCAGCAATAAAGTCAGTCAGCTTAGATAGACCGACTACATCTTCCTCGTTCATAGATAGCCAGTCTAGAAAGTAAGCGTTCTCTGTA
>CAZBRN010000016.1:13515-15793 GCA_964494545.1 uncultured Candidatus Saccharibacteria bacterium
GTTTGCTTCTGTCGCGTACTCTATAGGTACTACTAAAAGGGCCTCATCGTCATCAACCGCAATGGCCACCGTTCTAGGATCAAGAAGAGCGGCATTACGTGCCGAGTCATCAATCAATCCAAGAAGTTGTGGATCTGACTCGAAAGCACCTAAAACCGTTTCTGGAACAACTCTTGTTCTATCTATTTCACTCATTTGAACATTTTACCATTCTAATCAAAAAACTCTAATTGACTAATTTAATATAAAATGTTAGAATATGCTTATAAGCCTATATATGAATTCTACTATTTATAACGAGCAACAAATTGGAACTATTGCGGACTCCGAAGCGTACAATTTAATTGCGAATGTATTAATTGATCAATCATATAATGATGGATCATTCGCAGTGTTACCGGAAACTCAAGCAATTTCGGACACAACACCCTTCTCAACGAGCGATGAGATCGATCTGCCTTATCTGTCTCTTCGCGATAAAATTACTGCAAAAACAGCAGAGATGTATTTGAGATTCGCGGAAAGATTATCTAATCAATCTCCTGAGTGGCTGAACGCGACATTTCGTCCTATTGCAAAAGATGTCATGGAAAGTGATCATAAAATACGAACTGCCTCAATCGGGCTAGGCGTAGTGGCAACACAGGTTGCTAGTAAAACTCGATTGCCTATAGTAGCGGTGCCGAAAACAGGCGCTTATGTGCTCGAACATACGCAAAGTGCGCCTTTAACTGCTCTCGCTGCAGGTGGGATGAACTTGCTAATAAGTGGTGCTGTTGGAGAGTTTGCAACCCAAGCTCTTATTAAATACCCCAGATCTATTGAGGTAATTAGCAAGAAATTTCCTAAAACAATTGATTTTTTCCAAAAGGGTTTACCCGGAATGAAAACAATTCAGGAGAAGCAAAATGAAAAGTCTAATGGCATATCGGCAAAACGCATACTTAAGGGAAGTATAGTTCATATACGTAGAGCATTTAGTGGCATGGCGATTGATCCTGGAACGTTCGTAGCTACAGGATATACCTTGGGGTACGACGAAAAGGAAATGCGTAAAGTTAATCTTAGAGTTGGCCTAGATACATCTCTACTTGTCGGTGGCATTGCATGGAAACTAGCTGATTATGTTAATGGCATGGTTGACAATGGGGAGCTTCAGAAAGTAGAGACAATACAGAGTTGGATTGGTAATACAAAAAACTGGTGGGCGATCGCTGGTCTATTGATGGCCACGGGATATATTGGGAACAAGTTAAAATCTCGCAAAGAAGATGTTAGTAATGCGTGAGATTCCAAAAAACAAGCCCATCATACACCACAACAAGTGCTTGAAATTATCAAAGAGGTGTTGAGTATTCCAGGAAAATAAGTGGTAAATTTTGCAGCATAAGTGGCTTGCGCAAGAGGGGTCAAATGGCGTATTATCAGATCTTGTGCAGAAAAAAATAGCAATAGTTGAAGACGATAAAGCCATCGCTCAGATGTATAAACTCAAGCTTGAAAATGAAGGTTTTGATGTTGAACTAGCGGCGAATGGACATGAGGGGTTTGAGCTGGTAAAAAAGCAACGGCCTCATTTGGTGTTGCTTGATTTACGGATGCCTGACATGACTGGCGACGAAATGCTTGAGCATATGCGGGCTACGGAATGGGGCCGACATATCAATGTGGTCATAGCGGCCAATGTGGACCGGCAGCACGCTCCTTGGCGGCTTCATTTGCTTGATTTCGACCGCTATCTCATCAAAGCACACTACACTCCGCGGCAGATCATGGACGTGATCCATGAGGTGCTCGGGACCACCCGCAAGAAATCTTTTCCTGAAGTATAAACAGTGGATTTAATTCCTAATCTGTTTATGTTTAAAAGTGGGTAACAAACCATTGTTTTTACGTTGTGTTTACACTACTATTGCTACATGGCTATAAAAGTTGCAATTATCGAAGATGACCAAGCGATCAGTCAAATGTACCGGATTAAATTCGAGGCAGAAGGCTACGACGTAGAGACTGCTGAAAATGGCAAACTTGGGCTCGCTTTATGTGAGCAAATGAAGCCAGAAGTCATTTTACTCGACCTTATGATGCCTGAAATGAATGGCGATGAAATGCTAGAGAAACTGCGCCAAACTGATTGGGGCAAATCGATCAAAGTCGTTATCCTCACCAATATGGGCGAGCAAGAAATTCCAGCCAGTGTCAAATCTCAAAACGTCAGTGCCGTAATCTTGAAAGCCGACATGACCCCTCGCCAAGTCGCTGAACTCGTCAAAAAAAC
>CAZBRN010000017.1:0-15692 GCA_964494545.1 uncultured Candidatus Saccharibacteria bacterium
CTTGAATGGCTGTAGGCGCATCAAAGTTATTGATGTTTGTAATATCGCTAGCACCCAGAACGCGTTTATAGATACGCACATCATCTACGGTGCCCTGTAGAAAGCCTTGATCACCGGAACAACTGTTACTCCCAAGGCCTACGGATATATAAAGTGGTGTATTTGGGGCGTTGTGGTCACTTTGTGCTGTTTGGTCCACTAAGACCCCATCAACAAATAAACGAAGTCCGTTAGTAGCATCCCAGCTCGTTAGTACCTGATACCACTGTTCCGCAACTACTGGCGTAGAGCTTGAAGCAATAACTTCACCATTAAGATCCCAACCGGTAGCTCTGAAAGCATTACTCTGTAGCCGCAAGAATGGTATACACCAGCCAGAGCCGTCTGGGTTAGATGATATGTGCACAATATTGCCAGCACTGACACCCGTAGGTACTTTTACCCAGGCAGATAGGGCGTAGGGTTCGTTCATTGTCCCAAGTGAAGTAAGGGGCACATCTACAAGTGCGTATTGATCGACTCCGTTGAGAGATAGTGCCTGACCTTCTTTGCCGGCTACGTAGGGTGGACTGTTGAAGATTGTGCCGCCATTGTTATTGCCTGAGGAATCAACGGCAACTGCACCGGATCCTTCATTTAGGTCCCAATGTAGCTCGAGGCCAGAATCCGCAAATACTGTGCTGCTGAACAATACAATACTAGAAAGCACTGCCACTGTTAAAACAAGTATTCTTATTTTTGGTATAGTCATAACCATTTACCGCTAGTATAACATATTGAGATATGTTCATATCTAAGGACAGGAGGTGCTTTGTAGCTCTGGATTTACAGGGTATGCTAGATACTAGCTAAAGAATATTCTCAACATTATCTAATCTTAAAAAAATTCGATAATCGTCCTTTATCTGCTGCCAATAACTTTGCACATAAGTCAAAATGCTTGTGTATAAAGTTATCGTAGAATCTAATGTTTCCCAGTTCTATATTGTCTTCTGGCGAAATTTCCCTATTAGTTTTGTTATAATTCTCGAATGACCATGGCATTTGATAGACGTGACCCAGCAGTCCCTACGGAAAGATGGAAAGGCAGTATTGAAACAGTTTTTTGAAGACGGTAGTTTTAACGGTGTGATTGGCCGAAATTTTGAAGACAGAACTACATAGGTAGAAATACCAGTTGATAATATTATTGAAACTGAAAGAAGCAGGGTTTCTCATACAATTTTGTTTTTTGCTGATGTCGAAGTTATTGACGGTAATGTAGGAGCGGTCAGAGGTATTGAGTTTATTGAACCTGAGCCAATAAAACCTTAGTAAAGAAGGTCTATTTCTTTCGTAATAAATCTCCTGAAAATTCTATCGACTCAGCGACGAATAATTCCAGCGGTAAGTAGTTGCCATTGGTTTGTGCTAACTCGAGATACTTATAGTAGGCATGTTTGCGTTCCTTTACTACGAGCGGTGGTGCAATGCTAGCCAGAAGAGCTTGAGCCAGCATTAATAGTCGGCCTGTGCGACCATTGCCATCGCTAAAGGGATGAATTTGTTCGAACTTAGCATGAAAATGAGCTATCTTTGAGATGATATTTTCTTTGCTTTTATTATTATCTTCTAATAACTTTTCTATTAGCGCAGGAATCTTCTGCCAATTTGCGAGCGGTACATTTGCTCCCATGATCCTGACAGTGTGCTTTCTGAATTGACCGGCATCACCCACAATTCCGTTCATCAACCTAAGATGTAGATTAAGTAGTAAACTTTCATTGATTACGAATTTTTCTTTGGCTGCAAGTTTGTCAAGCAACCAGTACAGAGCAGATTGGTGATTTTTTGCTTCTAGCTGCTCGATAGCCGTGCGATTAGATAGTACTTTGCCATCGAATAGTACATCGTTAACATCTGCTAACGTCATGGTGCTGCCTTCGATAGTATTCGTGTGGTATGTCAAATGCAAAGTAAGTGTATTCAGGAGGTCTTTATCTGTAATAATTTGTTGGGCAGTTAGAGATTGAGCAAGAGCCGTTATCGACTTCGTTAATATCTCCTCATTAGATGCCTCGGTTGCTCCTGCTATTTGAATATAGAGTAATTTAATGCGCTCTTGTGCTTTAACCCTTGGTACGGCACGACCGTTAATCCAAGCATTGAGCGCAGGAAAAGACACACCTAGTTTGGCTGCAAGCTGTTCTTGCGACCAGGAGCTAAATTTCAAAATCTGACTTAACTGTTCCGAATAGTTCATAACTTTATAATGATAACACAAAGTTTATAAAGTTACAATATCTTACTTATGGTTAAATCTACATCGTTTTTGTTGATCTCCACCTCTATTAAAGTTCGATAATCGTCCTGTATTTCCTGCCATTTCAATTTTGAACTGCGTCAGAATAGACAGTTGTAGCCTTGTCAAAAGGGTTGTTTCCAACTTACATACTCAATTCAAGAACACGACCGAGACTGAACAACCATAACTTTAGAGTTGTTGAATTCCGGTGTTGGGCGCGCTAACCGTGCTTAGGCCAAGGCCAACCGGATCAACGATATTTCCATCAGCAAGGCCGTCATCATCCAGGCTACTTCCATCGGTAACTTGGTAGCTGGCTTGGGCGACCGTTTTACCGTCGATAGTCAGTTGCTGTACGGTCGCGTCTGGAATAGTTAGATAGGTACCGTCTCTATATTTACGGACCTTTAAGCCTGAACTGTTTTGTCCGTAGAATAGTATACTCACATTAGCTTTGGCACCAACATTACATCCTCGAGCCACAAAGCCCACTAGTCCAGATGGATAGTCAAAGCCGCTGTCTTTGGAGTCAGCTGATTCCAGGCCATGTTGGACATTAAAGTTATCGTTGCAGGAAGTCCTAAGAACTACATAATTACTAGAATTGACTGATACAAAACTAGTCACATTAGCCTGAGTGTAATCGGCTATACCATCATTGTCAGCATCCCCACTATTTGGGCTAAGAGACTCAAGTTTGTTAGTAGCACCGTCACTATCTAGATCACTACTACCTGTAGTAGTTAATTCGATTCTTCCCCAGGGGCTAGTGCCCACATCATTTTTATAGCGGAAGCGTACGTTATAGTCTGTACCTGGCAGGAGGCCAGTTACGGTTGTAGTAAACGAATCACCTGATTCGTCGGGTAAATCTGCCCAGGTTGTTGTATCGCTAAAGCCGTAATCTAATTCCCAAGTTGTCGGTCCGTTCAGAAGCGGATGTCCTGTACAGCTAATTAGTGCTGTCGTGTCGCCTACAGTGGTTTCTTGGCACAACAAGATCGGTAGATTGAGAGGTCGAAGACCAGGATAGTTGTTTGTTCGAATATACCAAGTGTTAGCAAAATCCCATGCGTCCATGGGTGATTCGGATGAGTTTTCCAAGTATGGAGTACTGGCAATAAAGTTGTTACTTTCACTTGCCCCAGATGCTATTGAATCGACAATCGCAGACCCGGCGTCTATGAAAGAAACATCGGCGTAAGTATTATTAACAGAAGCTGGTCCTGCCCCGACTTGACCTGTGATACCGCCAACATTAGCTGTAGCATCTATCGATCCTTGGAAGTAACTGTTCCCGACTGTAGATGGCCCAATAGTAATGCCGGCAAGGCCACCAGCCATAGTATTGGCCGTAACTGTAGAATTTTCAGCGAAGCTGTTTGAGATGCTAGAACCACCAAGATAGCCGACTAATCCGCCAACGTTGCTTCCAGAACCTGTTATTGTGCCGTTGTATAGCCCAATGTAGCTAACGGTAGTGTAATTCGTGGTGCCAACAAGGGCTCCAACCCTATCTGTTCCAGAAATGGTAAAGTTACTCAGGTTTACGTTCGTGATTGTTGCTTCGGTTGTGTCACCAAACAACCCTGTACCCGATGCTGCACTGGTAATACTTACGTTCGAAATTGTGTGATTTCCACCATCAAAATTACCTGTAAATTCTGAACCAGAGCTACCGATAGGTGAAAATGTTACCCCATCGCAGTCGATATCGGTTACCAGGATATAGTGCTTAGACAATGTAGCGTTATTGTCGTTTATGTCTTGAAGTTCAAGACAGGAGCTGATTTCGTATGGGTAATCAGCGCTACCATTGCCACCATGTAGGCTGTTTCGAAGATACGGCATGTCGCCGGCATTAATGCCCCATACACTTGAGAAGTTCCATCCAGCATCAACATATGTGCTTAGGGTTTTCATCTGAGTATTAGTCTTGCCGGTTCCGCCACCTTCACTTAGTAGTACTGTTGAAGTCGTTTCGGTATCCCAGAATGAGTTACTGACAGACGATCCATTATATGCATAACCTGCCAATCCACCTTCGCCCCAGGCGTCATGGTAGAAAGTCAAAACATCGGCTGCGGAGTAGCTATTGTAGATGTGTGAGCCAAAATCCAACCCCGATACAATACCACCGGCAAATTGACCACTTCCCCCTACATCACCTAATACAAGTGTGATTGAGCCAGTGACGAAACTGTTTCGAATGACACTGTCTGCTCCATTGAGTACGCCGACAATGCCGCCAGCATATCGTTGGGCGGTTATCTGTACGTTTTCCATGCCAAGATTTTGGATAACAGCTCCGTTTGTGGTGTAGCCAATTAAGGCCTGTCGGTCGCTTGTTGGGCGGTTTATAAACAAATTAGAAATTGAATAGCCGTTGCCATTTAATGTGCCGCTAAATTCTGAACCCCAGTCACCAACGGGTAGGAACCCAGCACCTTCATTCCAGGTAGTTGTCTCACCGCAGTCGACATTACCGGTTAGTTCATAGTGAGCAGCTAGATCACCATTCATATCTTGTAGTTGTTGGCAATCGGCAATTTGGTAGGGAGTATCTGTACTTCCATCTCCGCCAGCGAAAGCAGAAACGTGTTGTACGCCGACAAATGTAGTAGTAAAAACTGATAAAACAAACATAACTGAACTCAGAAATGTTAAAAACCTTCGTGAAACCTCTTTAGTTACCACTACAACCTCCTCAATTATTATCCGTATTGTACGTTATTACGTTTGTGCTTACTAGCATTTATAAAAGTCGCAGATTGCCTTGCAACCCAATCCAGGTCCCCAAGTCTTGGATGAGTACGGTGTTCATTGTCATCTAATTCTTATGCTAATATATACATAACTACTTTAACGTAAAGATAGAAATAAGACAGAAATGAATACCACAAAACCATATAGGATAACTAGAGAGAGGCCATTTTTCGCAACAATTGGTGTCATTACTTTATGCTTAGTCGTAGGGCTATATCTACATTCTAGCCGTAGCGTTCTGGCTACCGACAATAATTTTGCCGACGGTATAACTGTGGATAGTACGGGTGATGGAGCCGATGCTAATCTAGGAGATTCCATCTGTGATGATGGCACCGGTAACTGTACACTGAGAGCAGCTATTGAAGAATCTAACCAAGAGGCCGGTACCCAGACCATTAGATTTAATATCACGGGTACTACCGACTTTACTAATGGTGGACAAAACGGATATTCCATAAAGCCAAATTTAGCACTTCCAAATATAACGAGTACGACAATTATTGATGGCTATTCTCAGCCAGGTGCGGCGGTTAATACGGCCGTAGCACCAGAGCCTCTTGATGGTAGACTATTGATTGAACTGGATGGCGCCAGTGTAAGTACGCCGGGAGTATCGGGTATAGAAATTTCAGGTGCACCAGATGTTGTGGTTAAAGGGCTTGTCATCGGTGGATGGAGTTCTGCGGGGATACGAGTCAACGGAGATTCTGCAAAAATCGAAGGCAATTATATTGGTACTGATTATTCAGGCTCTGCTGCAAACGGCAATGAAGGTAATGGAGTAGAAGGATGGGGAGATGGCGCCGACAGTGTTTATATTGGCGGGCTTCTTCCTGCAGCCAGAAATTTAATTAGTGGTAATCCGGGTGCGGGAATGGGGCTCGGCCCAAACCATGATAATTGGACCATCCAGGGCAATTATATTGGCATAGCATCGGACGGTATCACCGCATTGCCAAATGCTCAACCTGGAGGTTCTGGCAACCCATCCCTTGATTATGTTACCGGTACACTTGTGGGGGGTCACGATGTTGGAGCCGCAAATGTAATCTCAGGGAATAATGGTATTGGTATTGCCCCCGATTGGTCTACAGACACAAATATAATCGGAAATTATATTGGCACTGACTATTCAGGAACCGTTGCAGTACCAAACGGACATGGAGGCGTAGCCATCGCTAATGGCGAAACTGCGCTAATCGAAGATAATATTATTTCAGGCAATGTGCGTGATGGTATATATTCCCAGAACTTTAACAATCTTGATATTCGTGGGAATAAAATCGGTACAGGTTCAGGTGGTGGTGAAGCACTAGGCAACGGGCAAGCCGGCGTAAGTTTGGAAAACACTACCGTCGTTTCCATAGGTGGTATAAATCTAGGTGATAGTAACACGATCTCAAATAATACCCAACAGGGTGTTGTTTTAGTGAACGATAACAACCAGTTGACCACCATTATTGGAAATTCAATTTCCAATAATGGTGACCTCGGTATCGATATTAAAGGCGATGGTGTCAGTGAAAATGACTCGCTCGATGTAGATTCAGGGCCTAATAATCTCCTAAACTACCCTATTTACGATTTCACATCTGAGTCAGGTGGCAATACGGACGTTCATTATAGGTTAGATGTTCCTGCAGGAGATTATCGTATAGAGTTTTACTCTAATACTGCAGCTGACCCGTCCGGCAATGGTGAGGGTGAAACCTATTTAGGTTTTCAAAACATTACACACCCTGGAGGAGGTATCGTAACGTATACACATAATTTGATTGGCCAAGTAGGTATTACTAATCTGGCTTTGACTGCAACTGAACGAAATGTGGATTCTGCAACCGGTTTTGGCGATACGAGTGAGTTTGGAGATCAAATTACGCCTAATACCGATTTAGCAATTACAAAGACTCTACTAAACCCAGAAGATGTAGCTCCTGGCGCAACCTTACAATATGAGATAACTGTCACTAATGAAGGCTGGACACTGGCAAGTCTTAGCAGCCTTGGCTCCGTGGGCGCCGGTCAAGCATTGTTCTATGATTTTACTCCGCCGGAACTAAGTAATGCTAAGCCGTATGTGTCTGATGGGCCAATACCTGGGAGTAGCTATGTTGATGTCTCAAACCCAGATCTTACCTGTCTTTGGGCGGTTGGAGCAGTGGGAGCGTTTTTTGGCTCCGAGAAATATGCCGATTATGGATTATTACTTTGCTGGTTCACGGGCGAAAACACTAATCTTCTTCCCGGTGAATCGATAACTGCTAACTTTACGCTTGACCTGAGCAACGACTCAGACCTGGTATTCAACAATTATGCCGCAGTGTCTTATTTGACAGATGACCCGGATAGTAGTGCGATTACTGAAGAAGTTTCTAGTATTTACAACGACAAATTCCCTGATTTTGTAATCGAATCGACTTCGGATATCAACAATATTACTGTTAGTCAATTCCCTGCACCGCTATTTCCATCAGAACCTTCGTCCCCGACTACACCGTCAGTACAGTCATTAAATAAAAACAGCCTTGCTAAAACAGGCCAAGATGTTTTGAAGACAACTCTAGTGGGTATATTCTTAGTATCAGTTGGAGGAGCTGTTTCGGTTGCTCGAAGTAAGTATGTTCGTTACTCTCGTCCAAGATAGCGCTCTCAAGAGTTTTTCAATTTGTTTTATAGTCCGAGAATCGCCCTGTATCGGCTGCTGAACCGTAAGACGGTAAATGAGCATTACAATATTTATATCATATGCTTGTAATGTTCTCATGCCTAGGTTCCAATCCAAAACGCAACACTAGGTAGCGGCGCTAGCCGCTACTGCGCTAAAACAAAAATGCATCCCTGACCCTCCGGTAGACTAGGAGTTGTAACCAACTAACTACCAAAAGGAGAACAGAGATGCACTTCCATCTTACACAACACCAACGTATTGAGCTAAGTCTACTGACCAGACTGGGCTACAGCCAAATTATGATTCTAGCATCCGGATTGAGATATCTGGATAGACTTGAATAGAGAATTTAATACGATACTTTTTATTTAGCTGGCAATACATATTGAGGATCAAAGGTAACTTTTTGGTTTTTATCGGTCGGATTATAATTGGCTGCTCCAGTTACATTCCCGTTGCTTCCAAGAACGTAAGTGTTTGATATTTGACCTTGGGTACAAGAATTGCGACAAGTAAATGTATTATTTCTCCAAACATTACCATTATTATATAGCCAGTTTGTATCGAACCACTGATTTGGTGAATCGCCACGACCAAATATATTATTTTCAAAAGTATTGTTGGTGGGAGGGCTGGATTGTGTCCCACCCGAACTTCCAAACAGAGTATCGTATGGTTCGCTCGGCGAATCAAGAAAGACAACGTTACTACTGAATAAACTGTTGGTTACTTTAGTGAATGGATTGCCTGCTCCAAAAGTACCATTACCCCAAATATTCCAAGAAGACTTTCCAAATGTGTTGCCAGTTGAGAACAGTTTATTATATTTAATTGTTAGATTAGTCCCGCTTCCTAATTCGAACATTGCCGACTTACCAATCATTAAATTTCCGACAAACTTATTATTATCTGACCGGGATGATAATATATCATTATCATCAGTCGGTAAATCACTAATAACTTTGTTGTATGCTAAATAACTCCCGCCTCGCTTAAATTGTGATAGGTATGGATAAGTTACTCCCCAATTGTAGAAAGAATTAAATTGTACATGATTGTTATAGTCTCCAACAGGGTCACTAGCACAACAACCAAACTTGAACGCTTCTCTTTCGCCAGGACCAATTCCATGCGGTCCTTGAATGATATTATGTGAAATTGTTGTACCACCTGCGCCATTTGCATTAAATATTGCGGCATTTTTAGGCTTATTAAAAGTATTTTTAATTATTTTAGTATTCATCATTCGTAAATAGTTTGGCCCATTAATGAAGACTACAGATGAACTGGATGCATCCGCCCCGCTTCCTGTTTGATCAAAGAGATTATCGTATATAAAATTCTCATCGCCCCGTATGCTGATGGCATATCGACCGGTCCCGGCAAATCGAAATTGTTGAATAACTATATAAGATCCATTGATACCTATGCAGTTATCCGTACTGCAATTGAATGATGTGCCATTTTTGATTTTTGAGCGTAGCACAATTGGATTGCCTAAAGTACCGCTGCTTGTGATATTGATATTGCCAGTAACTGTTCCGGGATCGACTTCTATAATGTCACCTGGCGAGGCACTATTAATTTTATTTGCAATATCTGTACTATTGGCAGCTGCCGTTATTAATCTACCCGTTGGGTCATGCGGAGGGATGTAAGGCAACATATTGTAATTTGACTCAGCTCCAGGTGTGATTTGTTCACCCAAACCAGGCCCTTTAGTAGACGAAAATCTAATAGCTTTAAGTTTTGAGGCGGAAGGGTCATTAATAACTAGGTTAGGATTGGACATACTACCATTCTCAGCTTCGATTGAAGACACATTAGTTGCCGCCCGAGATCGAATTAGCACGATAGTACCTATTACTGCAAGTATTATAATTACCAATACTCTAAGCGCGGGCTTAGTCAGCTTCACTTGACGTAAGGGCTTAACTCTACCCTTTGTTTTATGATCATGAGAGTATCTAGTATAGTTCATATGGTTAATAATATATTTGGTAGACAGACATTACAATAGTTAAATAATTAAACACGATTCGCTGCCATATTTAAATGACGTGCTAATAGTTCGACTTTTATTGTATGTTTGGATCCCGCATAACTTAATCACGCTCAGCGAACGCGTGAACGTAGAGCATGGTTCGTTTATAAGTGGCTCTCGAAGAAGATTGCTTCGAGAATGCTTCGAAATACTGTCTACTACGTATCCCTGCCATAACGTAGCACATAAGTAAAAAGTTTGTGTATATTGTTAATGTAGAATTATGAATGGATAATATTCCCGTGTCCAAAGTAGCCATAGGCAATTAGGGGCTGTCAAGCTTGTTGCTGGGTAGTTGAGGCGATAAGATTATGACAAAACAATGCCAAAGTTGCGGTAAACACATACAATCCAAAAAGGCCGGTTACTGCCGAGGC
Source organism: uncultured Candidatus Saccharibacteria bacterium (assembly GCA_964494545.1). Lineage (GTDB taxonomy): Bacteria > Patescibacteriota > Saccharimonadia > Saccharimonadales > AWTP1-31 > JAPLYT01. The sequence continues at coordinate 10,143 of CAZBRN010000017.1, forward strand.
ATATAACATCATTTCAAAAGCCGCAATTCAGGTAGTGTCGATAGAATCTGATTTTGGATATGTTGTCTCTCTGATCCAAGTAGTAAGTGATAATAATGCAAACGCCGAACGGTGCTATTCGTTTTGGTAAAGCAAAACATACTGGCCAAATAGCTCCTGGGGTCGAATATAACTATAGTGTTAAACCTTATAAACCTCCAATATCTGGCCGTGTTATCTCCGCTTCTTCTCGCTTTGTACTACTAGCAAAAACAGATGAAGGGGTGACAGTTAATCCTTGCCACTAAGGACTATACCAAAGACGACAATAAGTAAATCAAAAGTCTGTTTATTCGGTTATTGTTTTTTAAGATTTTGCCACGACTGATTTTATTAGTAATTATACCAATATGCTAGACATAAAAATAGCAAAAATATATACAAAGTTGTATAATATTCGAATGACACCTCACCAGCCAGAGTTTGGCTTACCTGCAATCAGAGAATCTCCTGGCGAAACTTCTCTATTAGAGCACGAAATATATACATATCTTCCTGATCGCGCCCATTCACCAAAAGAAGTGGCTTCATTATTAGCCAAAGCAATTGAGTTATCCGCTGAGTTAGGACGGGATGAAGCAGAACGTCGATCCGCGCGGGGGCATGTAGAGAATGCAGATATGGGTGATTCTGGGCTAGTAGACAGCCTTGATAGTGGGGTCAATTATCAAGAAACATCTGGCGACCTAGTTCCAGGCAGTGGTAGTCTGTTACATGAACTTGGTATGAGATTTTACGGCATAAGGGCTGGGTCAGGTACACCAGAAGCGATGCAGTATAGTGAAGTTTTTAGCGGACGATTTAGAGAAGCACTAGAAAAGATCAGAGATCATTATGTTGGGCAAGTTACTCCAGCAAATCTAGCGGACAAATTACACTTACCGCTTAATGACGTGCGCAGTTTAGAGCCGTACTGTAAAGGTATTAGTTTGGGTGGACTGGCCGTTATGACTTACGGTACAGATGTAAAAATAAATACAGGCTACGGTTTAAGGCAAGGGAGTCTAAGTGTACATCGTAATGGTTTTACACTACCACTGCTATACAGTGGTAAATCTAGTGTTTTAGATCCGGGTGTTGAAATAATCTCAAAAGCATTGTATGAGATTAGTAGATTACATGAGCTAGCGGAGTACGTGAGTGAGACTGGTGCCGAATTTTTGGCTTCTGTTGATCCATTACATACAAAAGCTGAACAATGCTTGCCTGTGTTTATGGCATGGCACGATATTCACGAGAGGTTATTAGGCACAGAACCGAGTCGCATGGGTATGCGAATATCTATCGCACATAATGGTATGCCAGTTATAGACAATATGGGTAAATACCGTATCGTAGGTTTAGGTGTTGACGCAAAGGGCGCTAAACATATTGGGGTAAATTCAGATTTGCCGTTGAAATATTCATTGAGATTTGGCGTGGGTATGGGGGGGTCCGGAGTAGCTCTTAATATATTACATGAAAATAAATTTAATGATTTTTACAATGCAGGGGTTAATATAGCAGGAATACTAATTGCCTTATTGGGTTTTAGCATGGCATATGTAGCATCGGGTGTTGCGGGCCGAGAAGGTGGCGGCATTGAGCGCACGAATGTAGGTGCTTATGCGATATTTAGAAGCGATGGCGTAGAACCGTCGCAAACTACTGATAAAACTATGAAGCAATTGGAAACGTGGAATTTGCGCACAAGAAAGGTTTAAGTTTATGGGTGAGAATAATCCAAGAGGATTTATATTGTACGGTCCAAATGGTGAAAACATCAAAACGGGGCCAGGACAACGTAATAGAGATATATTTGTTAGTGTTTCGGAGCCGGGAGTTACAGAGAAGACTGCCAGGGCTGCATCATCTACCGCATTTTTTATGGGTGCGATCGCTGCGGGCTCTACGGTAGCCGTTGCGTTAGTTGCTGGCGTTGTCGGAGCAGTACCAGAGCTAGTTTTAACCAGCTTGGATACTTGTAGGCAGACATGGTATGAGATTCGAAGCACGCCTGAGGAAGAGCGCGCTGACCCGTATGAGATAGGATCATTCGTGGCTGCATTGTTCAAATTAATGAAAGAGTAACTTCCCCAATTTGCGGATAGAATTTTGCACACCATACGCATAATTAGCCTATGTAGTAAATTATATATTTAGCGAAAAATAATTATGGCGCCATTGCAATCACCCACATATTACACGAAAATGTCACCACCGTGGTTCATTAACTTGAGGAACTATTTCTTAACCTAAATGCTACATGCATAATCTTTGTAATTGATTTTCAGCCTAACAAAATTTATGTATATTACTGAGCTGCAGCAATGGTAGTAAAATATTTAGATATATCCGATAATAAAGGTGCTCTACCGTAGGTATTAGGCTCCACAGAATTAAAAAAAGTGGGCGACATGAAAAAATCTTGCTTAGCTGGTCGGCTCTCATCTTGGCCTCAGTCGTCGTATACTTACTTGTGAAACGTCGAGATGTCACGAATCCTATTATGTAAATATTTGCGGAATACTTCCCTTCACTGCTCATAAATCATATTCTGGATTACATATAAACAGGCTATACTATATATAATGACCACAATAAAACGAATGAAGAATGGCAATAATCGCCGGAGGATAATAATACTAGCAGTATTCGGGGTGATAGGTGCTGGCTCACTTATTCATAGTTTTGCGCTGAATAATACAGTGGCATTTGAAGCTGAGGGTGGCCAGACCAGCGGGAATGCTATTGTCGCAAATGATCTGAGTGCATCGAATGGCAAACATATAAGGTTTGGAGCTGTTCGAAGATTTTTCTCACCAGACGCCTCTTGGAATAAGACAGTAGATCAGATGGGAGGCAAGGATGAATTTTTAAGTAACTCCGTAAACCCGTCAGATTCAATAAAAAACTATGCCAAGCGACTCTGGGATTATGGCGGCGGTTATGAGCGTCAACCGGTTTCTCCTCCAGGAAATTTTAATCTTAATTTCAAAAACTATTCCGTACCCATATATGACATGACCACAAAAACAACCGACTCCGCAAAAGTATTTCAGCTCGGATGGGCAATCGGGCAGCAAGTGATTTCTCACACCGGGCTAAATATAGGTAGCACTATACCTTGGAATCCGAGCTGGAAGCCAGGTACCGGCAACGACAAAATACTCCACATAGTCAACTATTCTACAGGCAAAGCGTATGAGCTGTGGGTGGTAGAAGAGAATAAAAGTGGGTGTGCACTAATACTTGGCAATGTGATTGCTGGGTTCGATATTAATAACCCGAATCATATTTGTCTAGCAGCGATAGAAACCTATGATAATTTATTTACAGCAAAAGACGGTGATGGATCAACTATGTCAGGTCGAGGTATGGGTATAAACAACTTAGCTTTAGTAGTCCGAGCAGATGAAGTGAAGACAGGTAATATAGGTCATGCTTTGCCGATTACTGTTTCCAATGCAATGTTTGGGCCTGATATGGTATCCCCCGCTACTGACCCGACTCAATCTGGCGCTGGAGTTAGTAAAGGGTTCTATCTTCCGCCCGCCACAAGACTTGAACATATCAATCCAGTGACGTTAACGAGAGGTAGTTCTCCGCTAAGTGATTTTAGTGATACTGCTCGGTCGAAAACAATACCAAGTGGCATGCGATTTGCATTGCACATAAGTGACGCAGAGATAACGAGCTGGCTAGACAATAAAGGATATACGGGTGTTTTACGTGATACAGCTCGAACTTTCGCAAAAGCATGGAGAGACTATGGTGCTATTGTCGCTGAAACGGGCGGATATGGTATTGGCATCGAGACAGATGGATTAATCGGTCCTGCAAAAAATAACAGTGCTTAGCTGGGTATTGTTGACTATGGGTCAACTCAGCAGTTTGGTAATTTATTGTACGGACTTATAAAAGAACAAAGAATGTATGTAGTCAAACCACCTGTGTATTAAATCGATGGTCCAGCCGCCAGATGTGATACTGTGATAATCGTGGTATAGTAAGCATAAGATAAATCAAATCTACATAGGAGAAACCATGGATCCCAACCAACCGAGCGCACCGATTATGCCTACACCACCAGCACAGCCAATGCAACCAATGACACCTGCCTCGCCTGCACCAATTGGCACTCCACCAGTAGTTGGCCAGCCGGTTGCTCCTCAGCAATTTGGACCAATGCAACCAGCACAGCCCATGCAACCATTAGCACCTCAGCCAATGGCACCGCAATCGTTTAACTCAAGTCAGCCATCAAATAGCTCTAGTATACTTAAGATCATTATCCCTGCTGCACTCGTAATTATTGTGATTTTGAGCGTTGCTGGGTTCTTGCTTACAAAGAAAGATTCAGGCTCATTAAGTAACCCGGTCACCAATGTCGTAAATAAGGTCAAAGGAAATTCAGAAGTAGTAAGTAGATCCGATGGTACTCTCGACCTCAGTACACTTATCGACAAACAGGAATCGATCAAAAACCAAGACGTCAAGGCTGCTATGAATCAACAAGTGAACTTGGCAAATGGCATGAGCTATATGGTCACTAAAGTCGAACGGAACTTCGTACCGGCTAGCAAATATGCAGCAGCATCCGCAGGAAAAGAGATGGTAAAAGTCACTATTGTTGCTGGGTATCGTGCCAAGAGTGACACCATGTATCTTTCTCAGTCAGATTTCACGCTCAAGACCGTAATTGGTGCAGAAATACGGGGTGAATTCTCGATCGATTCTGATCTACCTGACAGACTCAAAAGCACGACGCTCGACCCGGGTATACAAGTTTCTGGGGCAATCATGTATGAGGTGCCTAAAGATGAAAAAATCTCAGCGATAATAACTGAAGAAAACTACAAGAACCTTTCAAGTAGCGAAAAAGTTGCAATCAAATCATCAGTCTATCTCTAGTACAAAATGAGTTTAAAACCTCTATTCCACTAACATATCATCCGTCCAGACCATGAGGGTGTAAACGTAGGGTATCGATTTAATAATATTGAATGCATTGAAGACGAACCGCTCAATGAACACGATGTTCAGCTGATTGCCATTATCAGCCCTGGGCCAGAATCGACTCTACATAACCTGCTAGGCGCTGTGAGCGTGCTTGTGCCAGTTGATGCTATCAAGAATGCTCGTTTGGGCGTAGCTAACTATAACTAAAGCGGCTACTATAAAAAACCGCCCTGTTTGGGCGGATATGTTATTTCTTGACTTCGTTTCGTCCGAGGGACTTCTTGGTCTCTGAGTACCATGTATGCTTGCGAAGAATTGGATTGTACTTCTTAAGTCGAAGCTTTTCGACAGTGTTCATAGTATTTTTGGACGTGTAATAGTGGCGATGTCCGGTTTCCTCGCACACCAGTCCAATGATTTTGCGTTTGTCAGTTTTCTTTGCCATATAGAATCCTATTCTAACAGATACGGTCTGGTATTGCTAGTCTTTTTTGACCTTTTATTACTTTTCGAAATGGAGCCGTCGTCGGGATTTGAACCCGAGACCCCTGCCTTACCATGGCAGTGCTC
>CAZBRN010000018.1:0-15086 GCA_964494545.1 uncultured Candidatus Saccharibacteria bacterium
ATATGTCAATATTACTTCAATACTAACGTGACCAAGATACAAATATGTGGATAAGACGATTATTTTTTAGGTTTTCGGGCGAAGCGGCCTTTGGCTACAGGTGCTTCTTTGAGAATTTTGAGGGCGTCTTTGTGAGTTATTTTCTTGGGGTCGGTATCTTTAGGGATTTTGGCATTCTTTTTGCCATCGGTAATGTATGGGCCGTAGCGGCCATTGAGGACTTTGACGCCATCTTCGAACTCGGCGATGTTCTTCTCTGCTTCGGCCTTCAGTTTGGCCTTATAGAGCTCTACAGCCTGCTCATGGGTTATATCATGAGGATCAAGTGGTTTGATGCTAACAAAGAGCTTTCCAACCTGGATATATGGCCCAAAACGGCCAATATTAGCTTTGATGTCTTGACCATCTTCGGTCTGCCCTACGGTGCGAGGGAGTTTAAACATTTCAAGCGCTTGTTCTAAGGTAACTGTCTCGAGTCGTGCGCCTGATGGAAGCGGTGCAAATCGTGGTTTATCTTCTTTGTCTTCGGTATCGCCCATTTGGAGCATTGGTCCGAAGCGTCCGAATCGAGCGATGATCATCTTGCCTGATTTAGGGTCATTGCCGATTTCCCTAGCCTGGGCAACATCACTTCGCTTGATGACACCTGATTTTTCGATGAGTTTGTGAAAAGGATCATAGAATTCCTGGAGCATTTTATTGCGGACAAGTTTACCTTCGGCGATATCGTCAAACTCTTGCTCGACTTCTTTGGTAAAGTCGTAGTCGACTACTTGGTCGAAGTGATCACTTAAGAAATCGGTTAGGACTTCACCGCCCGGAGTTGGCACTAATTTCCCTTTGTCAGAACCTGTTTTTTCCTGAATTACTTCACGCTCAACGGCATCTTTCTTGAGAGAGAGGACAACCACATCTCGAGGCTCTCCTTCTGATTCACCCTTGAGTGCATAGCCACGAACTTGGACGGTGTTAATAATAGTGGCATAGGTACTTGGACGTCCAATACCTAAGTCTTCCAGTTTCTTGACGAGCGCACCTTCACTGTAGCGAGCCGGCGGTCGAGCAAATACCTGCTTTGCTGTTGCTGTTTCACGTTTCAGTTCATCACCAGTGGCAACTGGTGGCAGGATGGTATCTTCTTTTTTGTTGGCGCCATACACTTTGAGGAAACCATCGAATAAGATAACTTCACCTTTGGCCTCTAACACTTCTTTTGACGTCGAGATAGCAATAGTAATAGTCGTCTTTTCGAGCTTAGCTGGAGCCATTTGGCTGGCTAAAGTTCGGTTGCGGATGAGATCGTAGAGTTTCTGGTTGTAGGCGTCTCCGCTTGCCTTCTCGGTGGCCACATCGGTAGGTCGAATGGCTTCGTGAGCTTCTTGTGCGCCACTCGATTTTGTTTTAAATGTTCGGAATTGGTGATATTCCTTGCCGTATTGGGTAGTTACGTAATCGGTAATTTGAGATAACGCTTGGCCGCTCAAGTTTACTGAGTCGGTACGCATATAGGTAATTTTACCTTCTTGGTACAGCTTTTGTGCTGAGCCCATAGTGGCTTTGGCGCTAAAACCGAGACGACTGTTAGCTTCTTGCTGCAAGGTACTGGTGGTAAATGGAGGTGCTGGGTTACGCGAGCCTGGGCTGGTGACGACGTCACTGATAGTAAAATTGGCACCGATGAGGCTTTCCAAGAAAGCGTGAGCCTTGGCTTCGGTATCAAATTTCTTAGGGAGCTCAGCCTTCATACTGGCACCCTTGACGGTTAGTTCGACGGTTACTTTATAGGTAGCAGAGCCTTCGAAGGCACGGATTTCGCGCTCTCGCTCGACAAGCAAACGTACTGCTGGAGATTGCACGCGGCCAGCTGATTTGCCCCCAGGGACTTTTTGCCAAACCACCGGAGAAAGTTCAAAACCTACAATACGATCAAGAATTTGGCGAGCCTGTTGAGCTTCGACAAGCTTCATATCTACGGTCCGAGGATTCTTGACTGCTTCTTCGATGGCATTCTTGGTAATTTCATGGAACACAATTCGCTTTGTAGTTTTGGTATCGAGCCCGAGTACCTCACAGAGATGCCAGGCAATAGCCTCTCCTTCGCGGTCTTCATCAGTTGCGAGCCAAACGGATTCGGCGGTTTTGACGGCTTTTTTGAGCTCAGCCACAGTCTTTTTCTTATCTGGATCGATTTCGTAGGTTGTTTTGAAACCTGCTTTTACATCGATTGCCTCACTGCCATCTTTGGTTTTTTTGGCGATACCACGGATGTGGCCTACTGAAGATAAGACATGGAAATCAGAACCGAGATATTTCTCGATAGTTTTGGCTTTTGCTGGTGACTCAACGATGACTAGATTTTTTGACATAGGTGCTCAAGCTTTCAGTATACCGGTTCTTATTCAATTACAAAGCGTAAGGTTACGTCATTACAACAAACAATGCAAGCACTGTGGATGGCGACTCGCTTATTTAAGCTGCCAATTATCCATGGAGGAGGTAATGACACCATTGATTTCTAGCATAGTGAGCGAGCTGGAAACTTCGGATGGGGTAAGACCACTACGTGAAAGTATTTCGGATGTGCTTGCTTGACCATTCTTAATACATGTAAGTATTATTCGTTCGATTTCGTTCGCAGGCTGGTAGTGGTTGCTCTGCGCAACTTTTCGTATCCCTAAAAGATCCAATATATCAGCAACTTCTGTGACCGGGTGGGCACCTATTTTAAGTAGATTGTTAGCTCCAGCTGAAGTTGGGCTGGTGATATTGCCAGGTACAACTACAACGTCAATCCCGAGATCAAGCGCAAAATGAGCCGTGTGAAGGCTTCCACTCTTGTTCGCAGCTTCGGTTATAAGTACTGCTTGAGAAAGAGCGGCAATGATTCTATTACGGGCAATAAACTGATACTTCTTAGGCGATCCTCCACCTACATCATATTCGCTTACAAGCGCTCCCCCGCTCTGAAGTATTTGCTTAGCGAGATTTCGATGTGAGGCAGGATATATGGTATCGAGCCCACATGGCAAGACGGCGATAGTCTTTCCGCCAGCCTCTAGACTGGCTTGATGGGCGATAGAATCGACGCCAAGAGCTAAACCACTTATGACCACTACCCCTGCCCTCGCCAGCTCAGTTGCCAGCTTGATTGTGGCTACTCGTCCGTACGAACTTATTTTGCGACTTCCGACTATTGCCACGCAAGGTCTGTCGAGTAACTCGAGAAAAGAATCTCCGAGATAGAATAGATTTTCCACCTTTTGAGCGAGCTGATTAACAGATGTAAAATGCTTATTCTTATCAATTACCACTTTATTGATTTTCATACAAACTCATACTTAAGTATTGACATTATGCAACTCATTTGTTAGAATAGCAACTTGTACTTCCTATAATTTAGATTGTACGTACCTTCTACCCAAAATTCTAACTATTGTTAGATTGTTTTAGAGCGTTCGAGCCATAAGTTGTTACCCTCCACTTATCATTCGTTGCGCGGTTTTCCGTTGCAGCGCTCTAAGACAGACTAACCCCTTTAACTAGTACCCGTGTAGATGGTTTCGACCAACTACTTAGGTCCCGATTTCAAAGTGAGTCGACAAGATGATCCCATGCTCGCATGGGACGGCACAGGCCATTATATATAATTAGGCTCTGATGCTTCGCTCGGGTGGGTTGAAGGGTGTAATGAGCCTACAGCGGTGCCCACCCCCTCTGTAGGCTCTTTTTGTTTCCAGATACATTAGAGTATGACGTTGCGAGTTTCGGTGCCTAGCTGAATTCTGTAGATATATTCGGTGAGGATACTGGAGACTTCGCTTGTAATGTCAGACAGATTTGATTGCTCTTCACTTGAAAATTTCTTGAGAACAAAATTATTTTCATCGTTTTTGGTTCGATGTTCGTTGTTGATACCGATACGAATTCTGCCAAAGTTTTCTCCGCAGTGCTGCACGATTGATTTTATGCCGTTATGCCCTGCACTACCGCCACCTACTTTGGTTTTAATCTGACCGAAAGGGATATCCAGTTCATCAGCTACTACTACGGTGTTCGAAGAACTAATTTTATAAAAATTTTGGGCTGCCTGGACGGCTTCTCCGCTTAAATTCATGAAAGTGGTAGGTTTGATCACGATTACTTTTGTCCCACCAATCGTAGCGCTCGTTTGTTGGCATTTGAGGTCTTTTTTAGTGATCCATGCGTCAAATTCAGAATGTGACGTTACGAGACTTTCTACTGCGTCGTAGCCAATATTATGGCGCGTTCCATCATACTCGTTGCCTGGGTTGCCGAGGCCTACGATCAGTATTGATTTCTGATCTCCCAAAGTATAGAGCGGTGCGTGCGATGAGGTGTTGGTAAATTTCTTTTGGAATAATCCCATAGATTTGTAGTATAAAGTGAAATGAACAAAGTATAAAGAAAAGTAGCCAGGCTGATTGCCTGACTACAGTGGTGGGAGCAGATCTCCAAGAGCTTATCGTCTTGTTGCGCCCGTGCGGAGGTCAATTACTCTTCGCTGGATCCGATGACTGACCGTTGAGCCCGGCGCCATACCACCACGATTAGATACATTCCCAGATAGGTAATTCGTATAGTATGTGCCAAGAATCCCAATAGTTTTACGTGTATATGTGTTGAGCATTCTACCGTCTTCACTAATAGCTTCATTTACTTCAATGTGGCTCGTTGTTGCAGGCACTCTGTGCGAGAATCTCAACACGCGTAATTCTTTTGGTGCTTTTCGGATTATCTCAAGAGCGTCTTGTGGCGAAGCTACTTTGATCCCTTTTCGGCGGGCACTTTCTACTAACGATTCATCAAAAGCATCTTTATGAGCTTTAGAGGCACTTCGTTCGGGTAGATATTTTTTTAAGATACCTACGTAATTTGTTCTAAACGTATCGAGTTTGATTTTCTTCGTGCCATCTACATCGGCGCTTAAAAACTCTGCTAATACTTCCTTCGCTTCTTCGACTGTGTCCGGCGTATGGCCTGCTTTGTCTCCATATCTTAAGTATCGATTAGAAACTTCATGTTCAAATGTTGTTCCGTTGATTGTAGGGGCGTATGGCGTTTCCGTTAGCGTAGCTAGTACCAGTCCGGCTGCGGTTGTACCGCGGTCTGCGTAGTTAGACAAGAGTTCATCTTGTAGTTTTGTTGTAGCGCCGAATCGCTCTACTGAGCCATTGGCACCTCTCGCTAATTCAATATTATTCATTTTTTCTTTCTTAATGTAGTATTATTTCTAAAATTTAGGATTCTTGTCTGCAGTATGGGGTGCCAATAATTTGGCCTGGAGTATCACTTGCTAGCTGAGTTCCAGATGCATATGCTGTGCAGAATTCTCCTGCTTTAGTAACCCATGACATGTAGTTTGGGTTGTTTTCGGTTGTCGTAACTTTTATGTCAGTTGCCTCAGGAAAGTTCGCAAGTATGTCTTTTGTTGCACCTGCATCCTTATCGGCATCATACGTCACGCTCGTGGCTGGGTTTAAATTGCTCCAGCCACAATTACTCAGAGTAAGTCAAGATAGTGCGGCCACGACTCCAATTGCCACCATCTTGGTGGTATTAAATTTTTCCATATAAAAAACGCCTCCTTATTGCGTTAAGAAATGTAAGTTTTCGCCTTAGTATGCGATTGCTTATCTCTAACGCGGAGGCGCCTAAGATTTCTCTAGAGCCGCTTCGCCTTGGGCAATGCTATTGTCGGTGTTCGTATTAAGTCACTTGATGCTTGTATACGATCAAGGTTGATATCGCCAACCTCACGTAAAAGACACTATAGGCTATATTCTATATTTTGTCAAGTAGATTGATTTTAGTCGGCTATTTGTTCGAAGATGATATGTCGATAGTCGTTAAAAGTGATGCAACGGTCGGGTTAACGGTCACGATAACATCGGGTTGATCTTGATCAGAGCTAAAACAAAGAGGCGTTGATGAGTCTACTTGCGGTGTTTGACGGATAGATGCCGGCGTTCCTGAGACACTAGTCGAGAATTTGTAGTCGGTGGCTGCGTAATTGACTGGTAATACGCTCTTGAGGCAATACTCTAAATTAGGCGTTACGTGTACTAAAAATTCGTTGGTCGCATTGTTATTTCGGATATCTTTGAGAGCTATGATGCCTGGTTTGGTCGTATCAAATTTAGAATTGGCAAAACTTCTAAAAACTACGATGCCACCAAAAATTCCAAATAGCGCGACGAAGATTAATAAAGTGTCGCTTCGAAACCTGGTTGATTGGTGGGCTCTCATGCTGCACCCTTTCTCCGGGCTGATGCAATAATATCTTCACCGAATAATGCTAGCGCACTACTTAAACAAATGAGGCCGAAGCCAGTAAGTGTCTTTCCGATTGTATTTACAGTTATCAGAAAATCGAGGTCATTTTTGCCTACCAAAACCCCAAATCGAATGATGCCGTAGATCATCACCAGATCGACGAGCGTCCAGAGAATATTGGAAATGATTAGTGGTTTAATGTTGTTTACGAGAGCGTAAAACAGTGGAATAGCCCCAAACAAAAGATACATAATCCAAGTTTGGATAGATAATCCTGTGGCGTTTTGGCTAGAAAAAAGTTTGGTTATTTGCGGTATATTTGTAGCCGGCATAATGAATGCCACGGCATACATGGCGAGACCAATTAATTTCTTAAGTTGTTCTTGTTTGAGCATTAAGAATACTATAGCATAGGCAGTATGAGCAAAAACAAACAGGCGATGAAATCTCACCTTGGGGTGGCTAAATCGCTGCTTATCGGTGGTTTTGTTTTGATTGGTATTTCTGTTGTTTTGAATCTTCTTTTCTTACGTCCGGCAAACTTTAAACAACGCTATAAGGCGCAACAGTACGACGTTTGCATCAAGAATTATTCTGTTGAATCGTGTCGTAAAAAATTTAAATAATAAGAGCAATTATTCTTCGACGGGGCGAGTGCCATGCTTGTGGGTGACATGTTTCTCGATAAACCAGAAATGGATAGCAGAACCTTCGAATTCGTAGGTTTCACGGAAGTTACGCTCTAGGTATCGCTTGTAACTCCAGTGGAGGAATTTAGTGTGGGATCCAAAGATTTTGAAACTTGGAATTGCGTTGTCGTCTTCATGGACAATGTAATTGAGCTTTGGCGCACGGTTTTTAAGGCCGGCCGGCGGGTGCATACTGACAACTTTTCGGAGCCACCTGTTGAGCTCGCTGGTGGTAAATGTTTGCTTACGTCGTTTATCGATTTCGAGTGAAAGTTCAAAAAGTTTGGTGACATTCTGCCCCGTGACTGAACTGGTGATCACTAGTGGAGCCCATGGCACAAACGCAAAGTTGTGACGGATTTGGCTGGCCATTGAATCGCGGGTGAAGGCGGTTTTTTCTTCGTCGATACTATCCCATTTACTTATAACAAGAATGAGCCCCTTGCCCGCTTCTTTGATCATGCCAGCAATTTTTTGGTCGAGCTGAACATTGAGTTCGTTGACATCCATCATGAGGATACAGACATCGGCTTGTTCTATGGCACTCAAGGTTCGGATGACGCTAAAGCGCTCAATGCCTACTTCTATTTTACCGTTTTTTCGAATTCCAGCCGTGTCGAGGATTTCTATTTCTCGGCTTTGATACTTGACGGTTGCTCTGTTGATATCACGAGTAGTACCTGCCCTGTCGGCAACGATTGCCTGTTGCTTCTTGGCCATAGTGTTGAATAATTGCGATTTGCCGACATTTGGACGCCCTAGGATGGCGATATGAAGACGATCTGGGTCTTCTTGCATGCTGGCTTTCGGAATGTGTGTGAGCAGCGTATCGAGCAGATCGTCGATACCGGCATTCTGAGATGCACTAATCAGTATAATTTCTTTGATGCCGAGACGTTGAAAATCGGAATGGGATTTGTTGGCAGCTTTATCCATTTTGTTAACGACAAGTATGACAGGCTTTTTACTTTTGAGTGCCATTTTAGCAACGCGACGATCTTCTTCGGTGATAATAGTCTGCCCTTCGATGACCACCCAGATGACATCAGCGCTATCTGCTGCTTGGCGAATTTGTTCTTGAATGGTAAATTCGAAATCATCTTCAGCATCTTTCATACCAGCGGTATCGACGAGCCAGAAGTCTTGTCGTTCGCGTTCTACGGGCGCACCATGTTTGCGATCCTTACCATCAGTCCGACGAGCTTTTTTGTATTCTTTGATTTCTTCCTCTGTTTTGGGGATATCGGTAAAGACAGACGCTTTGGCCATAATGCTATCGCGAGTAGTTCCAGCTTCATCAGCAACAATAGCCTCACGACGTCGAAGGATATTATTAAACAACGTTGATTTTCCAACGTTCGCACGGCCAACAATGGCTACAATAGGTAATTTCTTGCTCATTGATGACTATTTTACCACAAAATACCCCTGTTGACTAGTCTAAAAATGAACTGAAATTGTGTTAGACGAGGCGGTGGGTACCGGGAGCGGTTCCGCGGAGGATATAGTTGCCAAATTCTGTTCGATGGAGTTTGGCAATTGTATAACCAACTTCAGCAAATGTGCGACGGATTTGGCGATTGCGCCCTTCGCTCATGACGACGGTCCATTTTTTATCTTCTCCATGAAGCTGTAAGCGACTGATGCCATCTTCGAGTTCTATGCCCCGCTCTATCTTCTTCTTGTCTTCAGGTTTGAGTGGTATGTACAGTTCGATTTCGTAAACTTTCTCTTTTTTGTAACTAGGGTGTGTGAGTTCGTTGGCAAGATCGCCATTGTTGGTCAAAAGGAGTAGCCCAGAAGAAGCTTTGTCGAGACGTCCAACTGGCTTGAGATGGTGTAGCGATTTAGGAACTAGATCGTAGATTGACTTGCTCCCTTGCCCATCACGGCTCACCACATAGCCTTCTGGCTTATTGAGAATGATTGTCGTAAACGTTTTTGCCGGTGTAATGACGGTATCATCAAGCGTAACAGTATCATTTGGCTGAACGTCATAGCCGGCAGACTGTGGAACTTGACCATTCACTTTTACACGTCCCCAGGTGATGATTTCATCGGCGCCTCTTCGAGACATACCAGTACACAGAGCCACGTATTTATTAATTCGCATGAAGTTAATTATATCGCATGCAGCTTAAAAATAACAGTTATGAAATGATTTGCGTTCTTATACAAGTGGCTGGATGGTAATTGGAGGCGTTGGGGTTTCAGGAGTAACGGGCTCTGCTGGAGCAGCTGGTGCTGCGGGAGTGATTGTTGCAGGTGCTGGAGTAATATCATTTAAGATTTGAGCCGGTGCAGCAGCTACTACTGGTGTAGCAGGAGTTTTCGCTTCTTCGGCTGCAAGCAATGCGTTTAGGTCGGGGCCTGGCGCCGTCATGTCATTGATTGGTGTAATGACCTTTGTGTGAACCGAAGTCTTTGATTGCCCACCAGGAGCAACCACAGGAACTGGTTGATCTACGGGAGCAGCAGTCGCTTCTGGTGCAGCAGCGGGCTCGGTAGATGACTGTGGTGCCGTGACGGTTGCCGCTGGAGTTGCAGCAGAATCGGTCGTCGGAGCAGTAACTGGGTTTACTGGCGCTGGTGAGTCTGCGACGGGCGCTGGATCAGCTACCGGCTCTGGAGTCGGAGTTGGCGTAGGTGTAGGAGTTGGAGTTGGTACAACTGGTTCGGCAGGTGTAGTTCCGCTAAGTGCCGCAACAGTATCCGCTAATACTTGATCGTTCGCTGAAGCTACTGGCGCGGGTGTGTCTGCGACGGGCGCTGGATCAGCTACCGGCTCTGGCGTAGGTGTAGGAGTCGGAGTTGGCACAACAGGTTCGGCAGCAACAGGAGTTGGCACAGAGGCTTCTTCGGCAGGTGCTTCCGGTGCCGGTGTTGCGACTGCCTCGGTCGCAGCTGGCGACTCAGCAACCGGCTCTGGTGGCGTTGGAACTGGTGTCTCTGTGGCTTCAGCTGGCGTTTCAGCAGCGGGAGCAGCTTCGGCAGTTGCTTCCGGTGCCGGTGTGGCTTCAGCAGCGGCAGTAGGCGCAACTGGGTCGATTTGGCCAGCGTCTGTATCGTTTAATACTTCCCTAGCAGCGGTAGCCACATCTTCTAATGTAACCTGTGATTTGACGAGATAACGATCGGCACCTAGACGGTCTGCCCGTTCTTTATCTTCAATTTGACTGAGGGCAGTCATCATAATAACTTTAGTGTGTTTTGTTTCAGCGGTACTTCTGAGAATGTCGAGCATGTCAAAGCCGCTAATTTTGGGCATCATAATGTCGCTAATAATGAGGTCGGGCTTTTCTTTGACGGCCATTGCGAGTGCTTCTTCACCATCTTTTGCAGAGACAATTTCGTATCCTTCAGCCAACAGACGAGCACCATAGATCTCTCGTAGGTTATTGTCATCTTCGACCAACATTATTTTTGCCATTGTGTACGTTCCCCTATGTTTTTGAAATGCTTATGTTGTTATTGTAGCATGACCACATTCGTTTATACAGTGGTGGTAGTGCTACCTGATTGCGTAGTTCCACTAATCACTCGTATAGGTGATGAGCCATTCATTTCGGCTACTTTTTGTCGGCTCAATCGGGGCAAATTGATAAAGAATGTACTACCCTTGCCTGGCTCGCTCTCGACCCATAATTTACCATCGTAAAGTTCGACGATTTTGCGACAAATAAATAATCCAAGTCCCGTACCGCCAACCGTTCTTGTGCTAGAATTATCGACTCGATAGAATTTCTGGAATAAGTGAGGTAGGTCTTCGGCTGCGATACCAGCACCAGTATCCTTGACGAAGATTTGCACTACGGTATCGTCGCCCGTGAGCCCAATAGAAATCTTGCCGGTATCGGTATATTTAACGGCGTTATCAAACAGGTTTGTAATGACTTCTCGGACTCGTTCAGGATCAGCGTATACGTTGTAGAGAGGCTGGATTACTCTTTCACTTCCACTCGATTCACTTGTTGCGTGCACATCAGCCCCACTACTTCCAACAATAAACTCAACAGCTAAATGCTTAGCTTCAGCCGTGAAGCGGAGATCCTCGCTCAATTTAGAAAGAAAATCACTCATTTCGAGCAACTCTGGATGATTTGTCATCCGTCCATCTTCGGCCTTTGCACTGGTAAGTAGGTCTTGGAATAAACTGCCAAGGTGCTGTGTAGACGCGTGTGCTTTGGCCAGGAAGCTTCGTGCTTTTGGATCTATGGTGCTTACTTTATCGTTCATTGCTAGAGCTAGGTAGCCTTCGATAGCGGCAATTGGTGTGCGCATTTCGTGGCTCGCAGTACTGATAAATTCACCACGTTGTTTCTCAGCTTTCCGTTCTTCACTCACATCGCGCAATATCGCCACAGCACCAATAAGAGAATTTGTCGAATCTGTCATAGGTGAGACACTGAGGCTTACGGAAATATGCTTTTCGCTCCCCTGTGTGATAAGCTCAGCTGCGCTATCGCGCATTGGTTTGTTTAGTAGTAGAGTTTGGGTGAATGGGTTTGCGTCTTCGCTGTAGGCTTCACCTTTTACATCACATAGTTTGAAAACAGATCGATAGTCTATGCCAACGGCATCCTTCGGATCCCAACCGGCAAGTAACCCGGCTGCTTTGTTGATCATGGTGATCACGCCCTTCCCATCGATCGTCACGATTCCATCCGACACCGATTCAAAAATAATAGCGAGCTCGTCTTTATTGCTCGATCGTGTGCTCATAGTACTGACGGAAGCCGCGCTATTTGGGTGTTGTGACGTAGACTTCCATATGAAGTAAAGTGCAATAATCCCTATGACTCCAACAAGTACAATGGGTATCATGAACTACGCCCCCACATAAAATTGGCGTCGGATCGCATATATGCAAAAGCAGAAGTACGAGAAATGTTCATTACCATAAGCAATTATGGCAGACAAAGCGATGCGGTACAACAGCGGTCTACGCAAACTTTGAAACAAGGCTATCAACCTAGACTCTTCCCTGTTAATATGGTAAAATCAGCATCACGTCCTAACGTGGCCTCATCTTCTAACGGTTAGGAAATCGGGTTCTCATCCCGGCAATCCGGGTTCGATTCCCGGTGAGGTCACCAATGAAAGTGCCCAGCATAAGCTGGGCTTTTTCATTGGTTATTTCACGAAGTGAAATAAATCGAACACTGGTTCGAAGAACAAAACAGCCCGCAGAAACTTGTTTCGAGCACTGTTGCAGTTCGCAAAGCCAAAGGCCTTATTCCCGGTGAGGTCACCAAGAAAAACGCTCATCCAAAGGATGGGCTTTTTTCTTGGCCACAGGAACTGAGTGCGGATCGTAGCGAACGCAGTGAGCAGCAATCCGTGTTCGTTCATAACGAACACGCACAGATGCTTGCACCGAGCACTGTTGCAATTCGCAAGGCTAAAGGCCTTATTCCCGGTAAGGTCACCAGCCATAAGTTAGCTACTATAAATAGCAGTAAATGTGTTACATAATAGTATTATGTAATTACTTGATTTACCTAGGCCTACTCGTGATGATGCTTTATTAGGACATGAGATGCTTCAATTTATATAGCTCACATCACACGTTCTCTATGAGGCATATACTGGTAATTTATCGAAAGAGTTAATGGATCGCACTGATCCGGCTGTTGAGTGTGCTTATGTTTCTATGAATTCGATACCTCACATAGGTGTAACTAAATTATTTTCTAAAGGCAGTCGTCCTGCACATTTTGATCTTGCCGATAGTTCTGGTGAAGTGACATTTGTTCGTGCCCTTCATGTTCCAGCTACACAAGTTGTGGAATATGTTTCTTTATTTCGAAAAGGTACGACTGATGCTCGTTTTGACGGCTATCACAGACTAGATATTAGCGGACCATTCGACATGCAATGGAATCTTGAAGCAGGTATACCGTTCGACATTGTTGGACTAAACGCCCTCACGCGAGCCGTCCACGAACGTCTCGTTGAGTCTAATTAGTGATGATACGGTAAGCCATCATTGATGGTGCTGGATCGGTATAAGGTTTCCGCCAGGACGACCATGGCGAGATCGTGTGGAAATGTGAGTTTCGACATACTCCAGAGCGTATCGGCTTTGTGGATCACTGCTTCGGGCAAACCATCGGGGCCACCGATCATGAAACAGACTTCCCTGGCCTCTAGAGCCCGTTTATCGAGGAAGATGGCGAGCTGTTCGCTACTCATTTGTGGTCCTTCGATGACGAGAGCTACCAGGTGTGCATTCTTGGCTGCATCCAGCAGATGCGCCGCGTCATTTTGCTTGTCTGATATGTGTGAAATACGAACATCGTGATAGTGTTTTAGGCGTTTGGTGTATTCATCCCAACCCGCTATTGCATACGGTAATTTAGGGCTTCCAACAGTGATTAAGTGAACTTTTATGTTGTTATCCTTTTGCTTGCGAGCTAGCTATTCTTCGTCGTATTATTCGTCTTCGTTCTCTCTCGGAGGCGCCACCCCACACCCCATGATCTTCTCTTAACTCTACTGCATACTCTAAACATTCTTGTCTCACCGGACAGTCTTCGCAAAATGCTTTTGCCTTTGTTGCGTCTCGAGAATTGTGAGGAAAGAATATGCTCGCATCTGATATGCCTCTACATTTTGCATCTTTTTTCCAGCCGTCCAGTATTTCATCATCCTCTTGAATAGTTGGAGCGACAGCTATATCACCGAGTAAAGCCACTCCTCTTACCCTATTTAGTGAACTTGTGACACGGCCTTTAAGCGGTTCTTGCTGTTCTATTCTATTTCGGTGTAGTGCAAGGGTCTCAGCTTTTTGAGCCATTGCATAGTTTGTTGTATCTGTGATTTCTCCATGTTCCATACGTGCATTTTAACTTCTCTTAGAGTCTCTCACAAGCATATGCATTTAAACTCTACAGATCTCGAACGCTCCCAAAGGCCACCCGCTTGAGGATAGTATCTTGCATATTGGCCATGATGGCCGGTACTACCGTAAACTCGCCATAGCGATCATTGACCATATCGGCAGCCTTGGCCAGTGATCGGGCATCGATACGGGTGTCGTCGAAAAGACCGAGTTGCTCGGGCTTGCCGGGCTCGAGATTAAAGACAGTGACCCCCATGTTGGTCACCCGCGCTGGGATAATAACGTCGTTGAGCATCCGCTGGGCAGCCAAATAAATATCTTGGGTGGCAAATATACCGTTACGGGTTTTCTTTCCCTTCGACCAGTAGGTGTGGTTCTCGAAATTGAGCCACATATGTACGCCGTAGGCGATGTAATCCCCTGCCCGAAGACGACGGCCGGTTTTTTCGCAGAGCTTCATGAGTAGTCTCGATAATTGCTCACGGTCGGATGTTTTGTCGCCGAGCGCGTATTGCTGGCCGTAACTTTTGCGACCAAAGTCGACGGTATCGACTTCATGTCCGTGAAGTCGGAGGTGCCAGTAAAACCCAACGACACTTTTGAATACTCGTTTACGGAGTACAAGCACTGGTGCGTCCAGAAATTGGAGGGGCGTAAAAATACGTTCCATATTGAGGCGTGCCTGATACCGAACGTTGATACCCGGTAAATCAGTTAGCTCGAGATTACTATAAACATCGCGCAGGTTGGCTCCGGTGATGACATCAAGGCCATCTGGTTTGTTGAGCCCAGCCGCGAGCTTGGCTAGGAATCGGTTGGGCCCGATGCCGATATTGACGGTTACATATTCACCCAGTGAATCTTTGATATCTTGTTTTATTTGCATGCCAACATCGCGCAGGTCGAGACCTCGTTGCACCGCTCGGGAACCTCGAAAATCGATTACGAATTCATCAACCGATTTGGGAGTGACTTGGTCGGTGTAATTGAGTAGCACTTTTTTGAAGCGCCGGTGGGCGTCGAAATATTTCTCGGGGTCTGGGGTGAGCACAATGACATCTCGGCAGAGCAGCCGGGCCTCTCGGACGTTGACGCCAAGTTTAATCCCCAAAGCCTTGGCTTCGTAGCTACTGGCGATCACGGCTCCACGAGGTGTGTCGTAGGCGGCGATCGCCACCGGCTTGTGGCGGATCAGCGGATTGGCTTGCTGTTCTATGATGGCGAAACAGCTATTGAGATCAATATGCATGATCATCGGC
>CAZBRN010000019.1:0-15043 GCA_964494545.1 uncultured Candidatus Saccharibacteria bacterium
CTTGCAGCAGACAGGGTTTACCGTTTTGCATCGTCACCGATACAAATTGCGAGCTCTTACCTCGCTCGTTTCACCCTTACCCCTATAAAGAGGCGGTTTCGTTTCTGTGGCACTTTCCCTGAGGTTTCCCTCGGTTGCAGTTAACAACTGTCATCTCCCAGTGCTGCCCGGACTTTCCTCCCAAGTTTCCTTGGGCGATTAGTCGATAACCTGACAGAGTTATTATACCATAAAAATAACCACTTTAACGAAAGCTAGAGTGGTTATTTGTTGGACGTGATTTACTTTTGGCTTGCTTTGACAATAGCAGTGAAGGCTGCTGGTTCATTGACAGCTAGTTCGCTTAATATTTTTCTATCGATAGTGATGTTTGCGAGCTTGATTGCTGCAATTAATCGGCTATAGGTAGTTTCATTCATTCGGGCAGCAGCATTGATACGTGCATTCCACAATGCGCGGAATGTTCGCTTCTTATTCCGGCGATCACGGTAGGCAAATTGCAAGCCTTTTGTAATCGCTTGTCGACCGCGCTTGATGCTTGATCGATTACCGCGAGTCATACCTTTGGTTGCTTTTCGAATTTTCTGGTGTCGTGCGTGACTTGTAACGCCTCTTTTAACGCGCATATTCTATGCTCCTGACATTGTTTTAAGGGTTTTCTTTGCTTTTCCGGCCACAACTTCAAGCCCAGCTAGACCACGCTTGCGTGCACCACTCTTTTTTTGCAAAAAGTGACTAGCCATTGAGTGACGCCTAAGAACTTTACCGTTCTTGGTGACTCGAATTCGATCTTTTGTTCCGCTATGCGTCTTTAACTTTGGCATTGTTGTTGCTCCTAATCACAAAACTTAACTGTTTACCGCTTAGTTGAGGTTGCTGATCGACTGCGATCATATCACCAAAACCTGCTATTACTTTATCTGCAAGTTGAAAGCCGAGATCTTTATGGGCAAGTTCACGTCCTCTATAGAAAACGGTGATCTTTACCTTATGACCTGCTTCCAAGAAACCTATAATCTTTCGGGTTTTGACACCCAGATCATGTTCACCGATCTTTAGTCCAAAACGCATTTGTTTAACTTCGAATGACTTTGCGCTGCGTTTGTTTTTCTGCAATTGCTTCGTCTTTTGATAGTTAAATTTTCCCCAGTCTATGATCTTGGCAACTGGCGGATTCGCTTCGGGCGAGATCTCTACGAGATCTAATCCTTGTTCTTCAGCTAACTGTAGCGCTTCCTCGCGGGAGACTACTCCGAGCTGATTCCCATCCTGGTCGATTACTCGTAGTTGTGATGCTCGAATCATATGATTCAAGCGGGTTATCTTGGCGATTGCTTGCTCCTTGCATCGATTAAGGTTCGTACAAGTGTATCAGACATTACAACAGGGGTCAAGCGCTTAGGTCATCAAATGCCAGTCGTTTTCGTCTATATTGCATGGCTTCGCTTATATGTTTTACCTCAATTGTCGTCGATTGTTCGATATCGGCTATCGTTCTGGCTACCTTGATGACTCTCATGTAACTTCGTGCCGATATGTTCAAGTTCTGTGCTGCAAGATTCAATAATCCTAAAGCATTGATAGATAATTTAGCGTGCAATTTGATCTGCCGATTGGACATATCTCCATTTGTCGTTTTAGCTTCTCTGAAGCGAAGTGCTTGAATGTCGCGAGTTTTTACCACTCGTGCTCGAACCATCGCACTCGTCTCTTTACCCGTTTGTACTTCGAGTAAATTGGCATGATCTACCTTTTCAACATCTACAAACAAATCAATCCTATCGATGATCGGTCCAGACAGTTTCCTCTGGTAACTCGAAAGTGCAGCTGCAGAGCATATACATTCAGTTGTTGTGCCGTAGTAGCCACAAGGGCAGGGATTGGCGGTAGCGATAAGTATAAAATTAGCAGGAAACTCTAATATCCCGTTAACTCTAGATATTTCAATTTTCCTATTTTCCAAGGGTTGTCGAAGTGATTCAATAGCAAGTCTATTAAACTCAGGTAACTCATCAAGAAATAATACTCCACCGTGGCTTAAGCTAATTTCTCCTGGCTTTGGGTTCTGCCCTCCTCCGATAATGGAAATATTACTCGCCGAATGATGCGGTGCCCTAAATGGACGTCTCGAAACAATCTTTTCAATATTTGAACTTCCTAAGCTAGCGATTTGAGTTACTTCAATAATTTCTTCGTCCGATAGAGGAGGAAGGATGTCTTTGAAGGCTTTTGCAAGCATACTTTTTCCTGTACCCGGCGGGCCACTAAGCAGGACGTTATGTCCACCCGCTGCAGCTATCTCGAGCACTCGTTTGGCAATTTGCTGACCGACTATTTCGCTAAGATCGTTACTTGTACTGTCGCTTAAGACATCTGCTTTGTTCACGGCACTGTCACTTTGCCACGGTTGAATAGCGATTGTTCGGTTTAGATGGTTGGATAAGTCCTTGAGATTAGATATTGGATATAAATTCACATTCGACACAATGCTTGCTTGTGTAAGATTCGACGCAGGAATATAAAAGTTTGTATAGCCGAGTTCTTTTGCACTGAGTATAGATCCTATAATGCCCCTTACGGGACGTACGTCACCCTTGAGGCTTAATTCTCCTATAAAGATAGAGTCGGCATTGATAGGCTCTAATTGACCCGATGCTATTAGGATAGCTATAGCAATCGCCGTATCTAAATTTGTGCCGTTCTTTGGGATATCTCCAGGAGCTAAGTTAACCGTAATTCGTTTCTTAGGAAACAAAAGGGAACTATTAGTGAGGGCGCTTCTGATACGTTCTTTAGATTCATCGACAGCTTTATTTGCCACTCCAACTATGATCATGGCGGGCAGCCCTTTTGTAATTTGGCACTCTACATCTACTGGGATTCCCCCCATCCCAAAACTGATCATACCGTGTGTCATTGCATGCATAGTACCGTGTATACATGAAAAAAATGTTCTTAACAAAAGCAAAAAAACAGCCCTTTGCGAGGAGGGCTGTTTCTGTATTTTTGATTTTTCTTTTTTTGTTGACCTTGTTTTTTGGTGGAACAACGGCTTGCGAGAAGCCGTTGTTACGAAGTCGTTTTTGTTTTTGAGCACTTAATTTATTCAAGTGCTAAACCTATCTTATAAATTGTCTTTTTAACTGTCAACACGAATGTGCTTAAAAATAACATAAAGCTGTGTATAACTTTTTCCGCAAAACTACTAACTGAAAATTATGACATTGGATATGTAGTCATTTGGCAGAGATTTCGTAGATTAAGTTCCAATTAGTGACACTCCTTTGGCCTACAAAACTTGTAGAAAAACGATAGGGGCATTAAGCAATAAGTGTAAGAAGTGAACATACAATTTGAGTTCTGCGCATACTTTTATATGCACACGAGTTAGCTAAGGAATCTACTTTGCAGTATGTAAGAGATCCCTCAACGGCAGGGGGATAGGTAGGGTATTGGGTGTGTAGGAAATTGTATGATCAAAGTTTAGTATTTAACATTATGTAGAATCTAATTCGAAAATTCACAAATTTGCTTACGACACTATTTAAAGTAATTATTTTGCGACGCATAATAGTGCGCGTGCATTGAAACTGGTATATATAAAACGTGTTCAGCTAATAATTATATATATCGCTCAAAATTTTTAGAATATTGAAGCTTTCAAAACTAGATTATAATTGATTTCCACACACCTAATTACGTAGACAAACTATCAGCAAAAAGATGGAATTTACTGCCATTATTCAGCAAAATACGCTCAAATATTCCGTAGTTGTTGTTAAAATAGTTACAAACATTTAACCACAAAGATTCTACTTTCCGGGTATCTCACAGGTTATTGTTGTTATAAGCACAATAATAAGTTATTGACATAAGCATTTTGTTTTAGTATTGTTGTTTATGTAGGGTACAAGATCCTTACAAATCTCTTCGTCGCTCTTATTTGCGGAAACGCAAGTAGAGCGGTCAGTCACAGCTAGGACGGTAAGCGCTCTAATAGTTTATTTTAAACAAGCGGATTTACCGTCCGGCTCCTTATAATTACACTACGACTGAACTTAAATACGTTAGAATATATCGAGAGCCCTTGGGAGGGGAAATGATAAACATAATACACAGGGTTAAATATCAAATAAGAATTGCTGTTGTAGCAATTATCGTACTAATGGTATTTATATTTTTCACTAATCCGCACGATCTACCTATATTGTTATTACTAACTCCAGTGCTTCTCCTTTTCATATTTTTGACTTCATTCTTGACCCTAACGTTCGCAATTATAAATAGCAATAACACAGTACACATGGGTCGAAATTTAATCTATGGTGCAACTATTTCATTTGTTATCTGCCTAGCGTTGATGCTCAAATCTATCGATCAGCTTAACAGTAAAGACATACTACTTATTTTGCTGTTCTCAACGGTCAGCATCTTCTATATAAGACACGTCAAATCAACAACTAAAAATTAAAAACCAGTAGTAAACTAAAATTTACATCTGTTATAATTAAGCTAAATGAATCCAATAATCACAGACGAAAACAACGTCCAATTACCAGATAATCAAGGAAGTATTCCTGCCGTACCTAATAACACTATGGGGCAGGGTATGATCCCCCATAGTTCCGATACTATGCCTCCTGCCCAACCCCAAGCTCCTAGTGGGCAACCTGGAAGTCAATTTGCGCCTGGAATAGCAGAAGATGCAGATTTGATAGAGAAAGAATGGGTTACGAGGGCAAAAATGATAGTTGCAAAAACTAAAGATGATCCGCGAGAACAGAACAAAGAGATTAGTAAATTCAAGGCTGACTATCTCAAAAAACGTTACAATAAAGATATTAAAGTAAGTGAATAGTAACAATTATGCCTTTTAGTCTTGTCCTAACCCTAGCATTTGTCCTATTACTATCTGTAAGTCTTTTCATTATATATTTTCATATAAGAAAGCTATTACGCGAACAAAAAAATTATGAGCGTGGCCTAAAGATGGTGCCCTTGCTTATCCATCTTCCGCCTTCAAGTGAAGATATCCAGGGTAATGGACGAGATAACCGTGATGTCATAGAAGAGAACATCTCCAAGGCTCAAATTCTCTATAGCATTATTGCTAGTACCGTTACGAAGGGGTTCAAGAGTAAGTATTATGGACAGCGACATTTTTCATTTGAGATTATTGGTACAAACGGTTTCGTAAACTTCTATGCCGCCGTACCTGTTGCTCTTGTCGATATCGTAAAACAAGCAGTCATAAGTGCATACCCGACGGCACAGCTTGAAGAAGTCGCAGAACACAATATTTTTAGTCCCGTCGGACGAATGGCAGGAACTATAGGTGGTGAATTAAGTTTGAAAGAACATTACGGATACCCAATCGCCACCTACCAAGAGATTAAACGCGATGCCATGCAGTCATTATTGAATGCGCTTTCAACACTAGACAAGGAAGACGGCGCAGGCATCCAGATACTTCTTCGTCCCGCTAATCCTTCATGGCGCAAGGGTGCTCATGGTGTCGCTTCAAAGAAACGCAAAGGAACTAAAGATAAGAAGGGTGTCGATAATCTATTTTGGTGGATACGGCAATTGGCTGTAGCAGCTGTTAAGCCTCCAGAAGATAAGTCGGGTGGTGGTAAGGATGATTCAAAAAATGATTTATCTAGCCTTGATCAATCTATACTCGATTCAATTGATGATAAAACAAGATATCCTGGCTACGAGGTCTTGATTCGAGTAGTTGCTTCATCGAACATTTCCCAGCGAGCCCAGACTATACTCAGAAACATTGTTGCTGCGTTCGCCCTATATGACGCGCCCGGTAAAAACGGATTTAAATACACAGTAGCGAAGGATATTGATAGTTTTGTAACTGCTTTTATTTTACGATTTTTCCCACCAGAAAATAATCAAAACATCTTAAATGCTGTTGAACTTGCAACGTTATTCCATTTTCCTGATCAAAAAAACATTCCAACCTCTCAGCTTGAGCGGCAAGCATCAAAACAAGTTGATGCACCAAGAAACATACCAGAAGATGGGCTTCTTCTTGGCTATAACCTATTCAGGGGCGCTAAAAAACCAATTCGTCTTCAACTAGGAGATAGGCAACGACATATGTACGTTGTAGGTCAAACAGGAACAGGAAAATCAACATTCCTCGAAAATCTTGCCATTCAAGATATGTTAAATGGCGATGGTTTCGCTTTCGTTGACCCACATGGAGATACGGCCGAGAAGTTGTTATCAATGGTACCAAAAGAAAGAACTGAAGATGTTATTTACTTCTGTCCAGCTGAAATGGATTTCCCGATGGGTCTTAACCTCTTTGAATTTACTTCTTCCGTGCAAAAGGACTTTCTTATTCAAGAAGCTATCAATATCCTCTATAAGCTGTATGACCCGAACCGACAGGGAATGATTGGTGCACGTTTTGAGCACATTTTCCGTAACTGTGCGCTGCTTCTTATGGCAGATCCAAAAGGCGGAACATTTGTTGATATACCAAAGTTATTGATTGATGCTGACTTCATGAAGGCGAAATTAAAATACGTTACCGACCAGAATGTTCTTGATTTTTGGACAAAGGAATGGCCAAATTCTCAACGCTCTAATGAATCAGGCGAGGTTACGAGCTGGGTAGTAAGTAAGTTTGGTGCCTTTTTGTCTAATGAGATGATGCGCAACATTATTGGCCAGACAAAGAGCTCATTTGATCTACGAGAGATTATGGATAAAAAGAAGATTCTGCTCGTGAATCTGAGTAAAGGTAAGACAGGTGATCTTAACTCCAAATTGATGGGTATGATATTTGTTATGAAGTTTCAGGCTGCAGCTATGAGTAGAGCTAACGTCCTCGAAGAAGAACGAGAAGATTTCTGTCTATATGTCGATGAGTTCCAGAACTTCTCGACTGACTCATTCGCCACAATCATGTCAGAAGCTCGAAAATACCACCTTAACCTCATTGTTGCCAACCAGTTTACTACTCAGTTAACGGAAGAGATTCGTGATGCCGTCTTCGGTAACATGGGTACTATTGTCTCATTCCGAATTGGCCAGAATGACGTAGAGTCGATGTCCCGTTATTTCCAGCCTTTGTTTGACGGAGATGACTTACTGCGTATCCCAAGTTGGAATGCAGTCGTGAGAACACTCATAGGAGGCGTTCCTACGCAACCATTTAGTATGGCTGGTTTGCCGCCACTGGGTACGCCTAATAATGATCTTGGGCAGGCACTTCGACAACTGTCTGCAGCTAAGTATGGTCGTCCAAAAGCAGAGGTGGAAAAAGAAATATTTGCCCGCCTTGCATCTCCAGCAGCTACTCGTCCTAATCAAAGCTTAACGCCACAAGGCCAGCCTGCAAGCGCTGTAAAACCTGGTTTTGCGCAACAACCCCGACCGCAAACCCCTCCAGGGGCAGGCTCTTTCCTGGATGAATGGCTCGCAAAAAAGAAGACTCCATCGCAAACTCCATTGACTCCACAGCAGCCTTCAGTGCCGCAATATGCAAACAATGCTCCAGTTAATCCTCCTGTACAACTTCAGCCAGTGCAAAGCCCCTATGAACCTCAGACAATACCTCTAGCAACACAGCCTACACGGCTAGAACCTGCTACTAACAATTCTATGCATGCAGGTGAGATTAACCTCGGCAAATCCAGCGATGAGTTACAGGCAGAAGACACTATTATTTTAAACAATAGACAATAGATTAAAAAAGAAAATCGTACCCCTAGAAGGTACGATTTCAGCTAAAAGCATTGACGAAAAATACGCCTATAAAGGCTTGCGTATGATTCGCAATATGAGTTCGATTACTAGACCAACAACGTACCCGCCTAAGAAGAATACGCAGAATACTACCGGGTTATACCGCATGCCAAATTGCTTTGCTAAGTAGGCAGAGAAGACGCTACCAAGTAATGCAAAAAGACCACCAAATATAAGGCCTACTGGGCGTGCAATAGTCTTTTCGCCAATAGTACTTACTGTATCTACTGCTTTTGAATGGATTGTTTTACTAAATACTTTTTGAGCGGGGTTAAGATGTCTTTGGACTCTGTTTAAGGTGCGCGTGAACATCATATCTTTAAGCTCGCTGTCGATAATCGTTTGCGGGGCAACGGTTCGCTCCTTGCTGCTAGAACTAGCTATTGTTTCGCTTGTAGATGAAGCCTTCTCAGCAACATTCTGACGTATTTTAGACAGATCTTGTTCTCTGTTGCTAGCTGGCATTTTTTCTGCATTTTTTTCGATATTCTGTGCAATTTTTTCGTGAGTCACCGTTGGCATTTTTTCTGATTTGGCGACCGGGCTTTCAATGGTTACTGGCATTTTTTCTGACATGGTTACATTCCTCCACTAGCTGTTGCATATTCATTTCTTACGATATCGATTTCTTTCGATATTAGACGACCACGAGCAAAGAAGTACCCAACAACCATTGCAATCAGGCCGCTTAAGATTACTGCTTCGCCAGGACCCGTGTTGGTAAGAGTGGTGTTATTGATCGTCTCGGTCGTTTTTAGTACCGTAGTAGGGAGTTTGATGTTTACTACATTTCCGTATTCGTTGGTAAGTACCATGTCGTAGGATGCTCCTGGGGCATTGTTCGGACGAAGAGTCTGTGGGATCGGACTTTTGATAGTAACACGGAAGGTCTTGGTGATAGAATCACCCGGCTTTAAGGAAATTGGTTTATTCCAAGACAACTCCTGTGAAGAGCTTTCATAAACTCCACCATCGAGGCTAGTTAAGTCTATATCGGCGTATTCAAGAACATCTGCAAGTTTTTCACTTTGTAGTAGCTCATTATTAAGCTCGCCATCACCTTTATTGGTCGTTGTGAGCGAGTATTCAATTACATCACCTGCTTTTGCGATGGTGCCATTAGCATCAGAAATCTTCTGGGTAATATTTTTAGCTTTTTTGGTTCGAACAGGGATAGGGGTGAGGACTTTATCGTCGGGGTTGACCGTTATAGCAGTTTTACAAATAAGGCCTGCTTTTGGCGCGACGGATGTACCTACGGTTACAGTAATCGTATAAGTTCCAGCTTTGTTGAAATCGTGATCTTTCACTGTATCGATTTCTTTCGAAGATGGGTTTACGAGTATTTTGCTGCCGTCACCAAAATCATATGAATAGGACTTAACCACCGCTCCATTGAGGACTTGAGCCTTTGTTTCGAAGCTGTACTTTGTTCGAGTTGAATGACCGGTGTTTTGCAAGTAAAGACAAGCAGCATCAGGGACGGCAACAGGAGTACATTGTCCATTTGGTCCAGGTATTGTTCCGTCAGGGCATTCTACAACTACTGTATTACAGGCAGTTACATCGCCCCAAGTTCTAGGCTGCTTGCTAGTCAAATCAACATCACCAAGCCATCCACGGTTACAAATTGTAGTGCCAGACACAACACTTTGCTTAACTCTGGCGGTCACGGTAATAAAACCAGGAGTTCCAAATACTGTCGTATTTCCAAAAGTATAGAAGGGTGGGGTGTTATTAACCCATTTTAGTGTCTGCCCGTTCCGTTCGAATATCCAATTTCCATACTCAGAGCTTATATATTCCATAGTGTCTGGCAACACATCATTTACTGAGAAAAAGGCAGCTGTTCCGCCGGTATTAGTGAATGCCAAAGTGTATTTGATTGTGTCACCCGGCTTAACTACACCTGTTGGCTCTGATACTTTTATGAGTTTCAGTGAAGAACTTGGTTCTTTTACAGCCGGAGGTGTATAGCCTCCAAGTATTACGATGTTTCCACAGTCATACATAACCATGAATGGTTTGTTATCGGTAGTCTGCAACACAAGCATTTTATAACTAGTGTTCCCCCAGCTTGATAAGTGTCGTAAATAGAAGTTTCCCGCACTAGGAATAGCAACAGGGTACTCACCTCGTTTTTGATAGGCGTTTCTGCCCATAGAATACAGCTGATCGCCTTGATCAGTTGCGCCTACTGTTTTGGTCGCCGCTGATCCAAGTGTCGCACAACTAATACCGTAATAGGTGAGTATAGAGCCAAAACCATATGTATTACTGTTACATTTTTGTACGGCTTCATCTCTTGTCTTGAAGCCACACCTGATTACGTCATTGCTGCTGCATTGGTTACTTGCCTCTGTTGGAGATATGAATCCAAACATTTGAACGACCATAGCCACTGCTATAAACCCGAATCCTATCCTTCGCAGGGAATTTTCTTTTCGTAGACGTTTGCCATAAAATGATACTTGATCTATAAGGCTTGGATTAAAAGGTAGATTTCTGAGAAGTCGGTTAATCATTTGTATACAACTTTCTTTATAATTACTATACTTATGTTTATTGAAACACAGTCGTTGGTGTTAAATCAATAGGGAATAGTCATTGTCACCGTTTACTTTTTAATCTATACTTAAGTTAAGTGTGGAAAACAAACTAGTTTACTTATGAGGGTTTATTTATAGTGAGCAAACAACAAGAATACGATTCAACGCAAATTCAAGTCCTTGAAGGACTCGATCCTGTTCGAAAACGTCCAGGTATGTATATTGGCGGTACTGGTGTTGAAGGTCTTCACCATCTTGTTTGGGAAATTGTCGATAACGGTATTGATGAAGCTCTCGCAGGGTATGCAACTTGTGTAGATGTTCGCTTGCTCGCGGATGGTGGCGTTAGCGTGTACGATGACGGACGAGGTATCCCTACGGATATTCACCCAAAAACCGGTAAGAGCACAGTAGAAACAGTACTTACGGTTCTTCATGCGGGTGGTAAATTTGGCGGAGGCGGTTATAAAGTCTCGGGTGGTCTTCATGGTGTTGGAAGTAGTGTCGTTAATGCGCTTTCTCGTAAACTCATTGTGACTATCTATCGTGAAGGTAAAATTTTTCAACAAGAGTACGAAAGAGGCATCCCTAACGCTGATTTAAAAGTAGTAGGAAAAACAACAAAAACCGGCACAGAAATAACATTTTACCCCGATGAAACCATATTTGAGACTGTAAAAATTAACTTTGAAACTGTACTCAATAGATTACGCCATGCTGCATACCTTACGAAGGGTATCCGAACGAGTTTAGACGATGAGGCATCAGGCCAGCGATATGCATTTTACTTCGAGGGCGGTATTCAAAGTTATGTTAAGCACTTAAACCACGGAAAAGAAGTCGTAGATGAAGACATTTTTTATGTCGATAAGTTAGTCAAAGATGTTCAGGTTGAGATCGCTCTTCAATACACCGAAGTGTATAGCGAAACTATTAAGGCATTCGCCAACAACGTATTCAACCCAGACGGTGGTACTCATCTTACAGGTTTTCGTTCTGCACTTACGCGAGTGTTAAATGACTATGCACGCAAGAACGGGTTGCTCAAAGATAAGGAAGAAAATCTTTCGGGCGAGGACACGCGCGAGGGCCTTACAGCTGTAATTCTTGTAAAACTACCTGATCCACAATTTGAAGGTCAAACCAAAAACAAACTGGGCAACCCTGAAATCAGAGGGTACGTAGAGCAAGTTCTAGCTGAACACTTTAATTATTATCTAGAAGAGCACCCAGGGGTGGCCAAGAAGATAGTCGGTAAGGCTCTGCTCGCAGCACGAGCACGCAAGGCCGCAAGGGCAGCCCGAGATAACATTCTTCGTAAGGGTGTTCTCGATGGTGCGAGCATGCCGGGCAAGCTCGCAGATTGTTCTAGTAAAGATCCATCCAACTCGGAAATATACCTTGTAGAGGGTGACTCTGCAGGTGGCTCAGCTAAAAGTGGTCGGGACAGCAAGACCCAGGCTATCTTGCCTCTTCGGGGGAAAGTTCTCAACGTTGAACGAGCCCGTCTCGATAAGATGCTAGCTAACAACGAAATTCTGAGTCTTATTAAAGCACTTGGCGTAGGTATTGAAGATTCATTTGATGTATCTGGCCTTCGATATAACCGCATTATTATTATGACCGATGCAGATGTCGATGGTAGCCACATTAGTACTTTGCTCATGACGTTCTTTTTTCGCTATATGAAGCCGGTTGTCGATGGCGGTCATCTCTATCTTGCAAAGCCGCCACTGTTTGAACTAGTGAAGCCTGGCCGCAAAGTCAGTAAGTTTATCTATGATGAAGATGAACTTGAAGTCTATCTTGATAAATTGATCCTTGATCGAACAAAAGAGGGAGCTAAAATCAATCTTGATGATGAACGTTACAAGCAAGCTGGCTATGTCGAGCAGAAACGATACAAAGGACTTGGGGAAATGGATGCCGAGCAGTTGTTTGAAACCACGATGAATCCTGAAAAAAGAGTTCTTGTTCAGGTTAAAGTTGATGACGCAGAGAAAGCAGATGCCATATTTAACAGACTTATGGGGTCAGAAGTTGAGCCACGAAAGAACTTTATACAGACGAATGCAAAATTTGTGAAGGATTTGGATATTTAGCATGGAACCAGAAGATCAGACTATAGAACCAGTAAGAGAACTATCAATGGCAGAAAAGCGTGATGGAGTTGAACTTCAAGCTGACGTATTAGATTCCGGCCACTCACGAAGCGTTGAACGACGTACGGTTGAGAACGTTATGGAAGATAGCTACTTGCGTTATTCGATGAGTGTCATTATCGATCGCGCACTTCCTGATGTTAGAGATGGTATGAAGCCTGTTCACCGCCGTATTTTGTATAGTATGAACGAAGACGGCCTCCGAAGTGGTGCTCGTCATCGAAAGAGCGCTAACGTAGTTGGTGCAGTAATGGGTAAATATCACCCACATGGTGACTCGAGTATCTATGATGCTATGGTCAGAATGGCGCAACCGTGGGCTATGCGTTATATGCTGGTCAACGGGCAAGGAAACTTCGGTAGCATGGATGGAGATCCTCCAGCTGCAATGCGTTATACCGAAGCCAAGATGGCTCGCTTAGCCGATGAACTACTAGCGGATATTGATAAAGAGACAGTTGATTTCCGAGAAAACTATGACGGTACTACCTCGGAGCCAACCGTATTGCCAGCGAAACTCCCAAGCCTTCTCCTTAATGGTCAACTTGGTATCGCCGTAGGCATGGCCACAAACATTCCACCGCATAACCTTGCAGAACTTGTTGATGCTGAACTCCACCTTATAGACAACCCCCAATCGACGGTAGACGATCTCCTAGAGTTCATAAAAGGTCCAGACTTCCCAACAGGAGGCGTAATCTATGGGCGAGAGTCTATCCGTACAGCATATGCAACAGGTCGAGGTGGTGTCGTTACTCGAGGTGTTGCTGAAATCGTAGAAGGCAAGAAGGGTCGTAGTCAGATCGTCATTACGGAAATTCCGTACGCCCTAAATAAAGAAACACTTGTGCTCAAAATTGCTGATTTAGTTAGAGACAAGAAACTCACAGGCATTAGTGATCTTCGAGACGAGACAGCTCGTGGACAAGTTCGTATTGTGCTCGACCTCAAGAAGGACGCCTATCCTAAGAAGCTCCTAAATCAACTTTTCAAACTCACACCATTGCAGACCAGCTTCCACTTCAATATGATGGCACTTGTTGATGGTATACAACCTCGAGTTTTAGGGCTACAGGATATTCTTTCAGAACACATAAAACACCGTCAGATCGTAGTCCGACGACGAACAGAGTATGAACTTCGAAAGGCACAAGATAGAGCCCATATCTTGGAAGGACTCAAGATCGCCCTTGATCACATTGACGAGGTAATTAAGGTCATTCGCGCAAGCAAGAGCAGTGAAGAAGCTCAAACTAACTTAATTGCTAAGTTTAAGTTGAGCGAGATTCAAGCAAAGGCTATCCTTGCTATGCAACTCCGCGTTCTCACAGGCTTGGAGCGTCAGAAGATTGAAGACGAACTCGCTGAACTACAGAAGTTAATTGCAAAATTACAGGGCATTTTGGCTGATGAGAAAAAAATCTTGGCTATTATCAAGAAAGAACTTACTGGGCTCAAAGATCAGTACGGCGATGAACGACGAACCAAGGTTATCCCTGGAGAACTTGGGAAAATGGCTGACGAAGACTTAATCCCTGACGAACAAGTAGTTATTACGCTTACCTCTGCTAATTACATCAAGCGATCTCAAATTGCCGATTACCGCAAACAGAATCGAGGCGGTAAGGGTAAGCGGGGTATGGTCACACGTGAGGAAGATGTTATAGAACACGTGGTAAATGCTAGTACTCATGACTACCTCTTGTTCTTCACAAATAAGGGTCGTGTATTCAGACTTAAGACATACGAAGTCCCGGCGACCAATTTGAGCGCCAAAGGCGTTGCCATCGTTAACCTGCTTCAACTGCAACCAGAAGAAAAAGTCAGTGCTGTTATAAACATCTCTAAACTGAATAAGACCGGACACTTGTTTATGTGCACTGTTAGGGGAGTAGTCAAGAAAACTCCTTTCGAGCAGTACCAGAACGTACGAAGTTCAGGACTCATTACCATCAACCTCGACGAAGGCGACGAACTCAAATGGATTCGCATGACCAGCGGCGATAATGAGATAGTGATCTCAACATCTCTCGGTCAGGCAATACGATTCCACGAGAAGGACGTACGGCCTATGGGACGCGCTTCTAGAGGCGTTAGAGGTATTCGATTGCGTACTGGTGATGCAGTCATCGGTATGGACACCGTCAAACAAGGATCGAGTATTTTTGTTATCAGTAAATCAGGGTATGGCAAGCGGACCAAGATCGCCCAATTTACTCCTCACGCGAGAGGTGGTGTCGGCATCCGGTCAGCTATCGTGAACAAGAAGACAGGCGATCTCGTCGGCGTTAAGACATTGGACGGCGATGATTCACAAGAAGTAATCATCATTTCACAGCAAGGACAGACAATTCGACTTGGTATAAAAGATATTCCTGAGCTTGGTCGTGCTACACAGGGTGTACGTATTATGCGACTCAAAGATGACGATACTGTAGTTTCGCTCGCGCTTGTAGACAAGACCGAAGATATAGACGATGAAGAGCCTACATCCACTCCAGTCAAAAGTGATGTAATGTTCACTACTAAAAAGGGTAATTAACTCTTGACAATGCTGTT
>CAZBRN010000020.1:0-14447 GCA_964494545.1 uncultured Candidatus Saccharibacteria bacterium
AGTATAGTTAGAATCCGGACAAAAGAAAAACCCCGATTTCTCGGGGTGTATTGGACTTTACGATATGTCTATTCTTTATTTTCTTCAACAGCAGGAGCTTCGGAAACTTCTTCTGCAGGTGCTTCTTCCGCAACCTCAGCTGGAGCTTCGGCAACGACTTCTTCAGCTGGTTCTTCTGCCTTTTCTTCTTTAGGCTGATCTTTGCGAAGTTTTTCAGGATGTCGAGTTTTACGCTCTTTGTTGGCGCTGAGAGTAACCCAGTCTGGTAGTTTTACGCCTTGCTTCTGGAGCAGACGAGCAACACGCTCTGATGGCTGTGCGCCATTGCTAAGATATAGAGTAGCTTTTTCGTTATCGATAGTAACGGCTTTTGTGTGAGGATCGTAATGACCAAGCTGTGCGACTACACGACCACTTGTAGGAGTTTGACGGGTATCTTGAACGACAACACGGAATGTTGCGTGTCCTTTTCGTCCGGTTCGTTGCATTCGAATAGCTAGCATTTAGGCGTAATTCCTCTTTCTTATATCTTGTACATTAAGATTATTATAAATACTCATACTATTTTACAGATAACGGCCTCTGTTGTCAACGGTGAGTCTTGTAACCCTTATTTTTGGTCAACAGGCTTGTAGGCGTTGAGAGCAATTTCGGCAGCTTTTTGTTGCCCTGCTTGTTTGCTCGGGCCTGTCCCTATACCTTTTTGTTCGCCGTTTACAAATACGCCAACAGTAAATACTTTGTCGTGGTCAGGACCTTCTTCACTCAACACTTTATACACTGGAGTCGCTCCGTCTTTACTTTGAGCGGCTTCTTGAAAATGCGACTTTGGATCCATCCAACTACCACTGTCTAGTATTTCCTGGAAAGTGCTGATGAGACTTTTGTGAATAAAATCAGATGCAGCATCGTAGCCTTGATCAAGATAGAGAGAGCCAACGACCGCTTCATAGCAATTGGCCAAAATCTGGGCTCGAGCACGGTCGGTACCTCGGCGTTCACCGCGGCTAAGTCGTAGTAACGGCTCAAAATCGTTACGAGAAGCAGCCGCGCTAATACTTTCGGTTCGAACGAGTGAGCTCCGCCAATTAGTCAGCACGCCTTCAGGATCACTAAAACCTTTATAAAGATACGTTGTAACTACGAGTTCGAGTACAGCATCGCCGAGAAATTCGAGTCGCTCATTGTGTTCGCTAGCGGTTTTTCGGTGCTCGTTCACATATGATCGGTGAGTAAAAGCACGGATCAATAGATCAATGTCAGTGTAGGTTACACCGAGCACATCTCGAGCGAATGTATTGTATGGGGTAAAATCTTGCATGATTACATTCCTAATTTCTTTGTTCTAATAATCTTTAAGCCTTTGAGAATTAATTTCCCAATATCTTCATATTCGATCTTATCGAGGGCTTCACTTGCTGGCATCCAAGCAATTCCGTTCATCCAATCTTCAGGTACTGGCTTATCGCTGTCGCCGAGTGCCTCACAAAGGAAAATCTCAGTAGTCATCAGCACTAGGCTGGTTGTTCGGCGATATCGGAAATTAATCTTTCCGAGCCAATCCATAACCTTGATATTAAGAAGGCCGGTTTCTTCACCGATCTCTCGTTTGGCGGTTTCTTTAGACGATTCACCCTCTTCAATATGACCTTTAGGGATAGTCCATCGGTCTTTAGAATCCTGAATGAGGAGAATCTCTATTTCTTTGGCCTCATTTCGGCGAAATACTACGCCACCAGCAGTCGGCTCACGGACTACTTCGTTGATAGTTGGACGACGTTTATTGGCAAATTTCTTAAATCCTTCAAATGGTTGTGGGCGTTTCATTTATGCCTTCACTTTCTTCTTGAGTTGGAGCCCTACGGGGAGATCAAGTGATTTTTCTTCAAGTTTTCGGAGAACAGTACCAAGTACACCATTGATAAACTTAGAGCTATTTTCGCTTCCAAATGACTTACTGAGTTCAACGGCTTCGTTAATGACTACTTTAGGTGGAACATTATCGTTAGATAGTAATTCATAAAGGCTCATGCGCAAGATTAATCGATCCATTCGTGCTATCTGGGCGATTGGCCACTCTGGTGCGATTGGCTGTAGTACATCGTCGAGTAATGCGCCCAGAGGAGCAACGCCCAGTACTAAGCTTTTTATGAATTTTTGGTCATCTACGGTTTCATCATAGCGTGCAATATTGCGCTCAAGTACTTCTGAAAGTACAACGTTTTTGTCACCACAATCAGTACGAAAATCAAATTCGTAAAGTGATTGAAGTGCCAATATTCGGCCTAGATGACGGTTTGATGCCATATTTGTTAAATTCCTATCTTTTGATACCGACCATTACCAGTATAACCCACCGAAACTGGTTATTTGCTGAGTGCTTTTGAAGTATCTTTAGCGCTTTCGCGGCTGGTTGTGTATATCTTCACTGGTGATTTACCATTTACTTTACGGGCGAGTGTCAAAACCAAATGGCTGCGACGGGTGCCTGTTCGGCGAGGACTAGTTCGTTTCTTTGGTTTTCCCATTTTATCTATGCTCCAACGTGTATTTATTTAATAACTTACCTGCCATTATAGCAGATAGAGGGGGTATTACTCAAGGGTTTAAACGCTAGATTTGCGTTTAGTACAATTATATTTTTTATATTGTTTATGCGAATTCTCGACAAATCCTTAGAGCACGGCGTGGGTCCAAGCCCACCTTGCATTTCCGTTGAACGTAAAATCCATATTACTCAATCTACGGGTTTGCGATTAATTGGTTCGGCGACACTAGGCTTTGCCTTGTTGGCACAACTTACTTTTGTAGGCTACAGAATATTTGAAGGTCTAGCGGATGAAGCTACTCTCCAGGACGAATGTACGACAGTAGATCCACTTAAATTGGCAGACACCTTCGAGGCGGCTCCACGAATTACGGTGACATATGACATAAACAACGGGATGAGTTATGAAGAAACACTTGCAACGTTATTACCCGGTGATGAAAGCTTAGATATTTGTGGTCGTGAAAAAAGAGTATACGATATATTGCTTGTTAATGAAGCGCTCGGAATCTACGAACCGCCACCTATCATTCCTGAGACACAGGCTCTAGACAACTAAATTTACCAGCTTGCCGGCGATGTAGATTTCTTTCTTGATTTCCTTACCTTCAATATATGACTGTACATGTTCATCTGATTTTGCAGCCGTGAGCGCATCTTCTTTGCTGATATCGGCTTTCACTGACAGCTGAGCTCGTACTTTGCCATTTACTTGAACTACTACCGTAATACTATCTTCAACAAGATAGTACTGATCGATAGCAGGCCAATGGTCACGGTGAATGCTATCGCTATGACCAAGTTGTTGCCAAAGTTCATCGGCAATATGAGGTGCGAATGGTCCAACCAACATTGACAGCGATTCGAGTGATTCCTGCCACGCACTGCTGTGTCCAAAAGGAACTTCGGTCTTCAAAAGATACAGTTTATTTACGGCTTCCATGCAAGCGGCAATGGCTGTATTAAATCGATTACCTTCAATATCATCGGTGACTTTTTGCGTGACTTTATTTACAATAATCCGTATTTTTTTATCTTGCTCTTCATCTAATTCTACATCTGGATTTTCATGGAACTCCTGAACCAGATTCCATAATCGAGACAAGAATCTATGGGCTCCTGGAACACCTTGTGAATCCCAACGAGCACCAAGCTCTAGAGGTGCTGCAAACATGATATAGGTACGTAGTGCATCGGCTCCATATCCTTGCTCAATAATCTCGAGCGGATCAGGTCCATTGCCCAACGTCTTACTGAAAGCACTGCCGTCTTTCGCGATAACTTTTCCGTTATATAGCATTTGCTTGAATGGTTCAGGATTGTCGAGCATACCGATTTTGTAGAAGAATCGAGTTATAAATCGCGCGTACAGTAAGTGGGCCGTAGCATGATCTCCACCGTTGTAGAAGTTCACGGGCATCCACTGATTCGCGATCTTGCTGTCGAAAATCTGTGATTGATTCTGAGGGTCAAGATACCGCATCATGTACCAACTACTGTCAACGTAGGTGTCCATAGTGTCGGTTTCTCGCTCAGCCGTTTTCCCACAATCTGGACACGTTGTGACGAGCCAGTCTTTGGCACGAGCCAGCGCACTCCGGCCATCTCCGCTTGGCTTGAAGTCAGTCAGCTCCGGCAACACAACCGGCAATTGGTCTTCCTTGAGTACAACCGGACCGCACTTTGGACAATTCACGACAGGAATAGGTGCACCCCAATATCGTTGACGGCTAATGCTCCAGTCGCGCATCCGGTAGTTAATCTTTTCAGAAGCAAGGCTTTTGTTAGACAAATCGGCTATAATTTTTTCTTTTGCCTCGTCGGAACTTAACCTATCATACGCACCTGAATTGATAACAGTCCCACTGCCACTGTACAGTTCTTGATTGTCTTCGGATTCAAGCGGTTCGACAACAGAAATAACAGGTATGTCGAATTTTTGGGCGAAGGCATTGTCGCGTTCATCATGAGCAGGAACGGCCATGATTGCCCCTGTGCCATAACCAGAAAGAACATAATCTGCAATATAGACTGGAATTTCTTGGCCATTGATAGGATTTATGGCGTTAACGCCGAGGAAGACACCGGTTTTTTCTTTACTAGCTTGACGCTCGACTTCTGTTTTCTTAGCCGTTTTCTTTATATACGCTTCAACTTCAGCGAGCGTATCTTTAGCGGCTATTTGCCGTACGAGTGAGTGATCTGGCGCAAGTACCATAAAAGTAGCCCCGAACAATGTGTCCGGGCGCGTCGTAAACACCGTAATCACATGGTCGGAATCTTTGACCTCAAATTTAACTTCAGCGCCCTTACTCTTGCCAATCCAGTTTTTCTGAGCAAGTTTAACACTTTCGGTCCAGTCGAGATCGTCTACTGCATCAAGCAGTTCATCGGCATAATCTGTTATTTTGAAAAACCATTGTTTTACTTCTTTTTTCTCGACTATTAGGTCGTCTTTGCCGTCATGGCGCCAACACTTACCATCTATAACCTGTTCGTTCGCAAGTACGGTCTGACATTTGGTACACCACCACTGCCATCGGCTATCTTGGTATGCAAGCCCCTGCTCGTACATTTTTACAAAAATCCATTGCGTCCACTTATAGTATTCCGGTGTACTGGTAGTAATCTCTTTTTCCCAGTCGTTACTCCAACCCATGGCCTGATACTGCTTGTGGTAGTCCGGAATAATACGCGCCATACTCTCTTGTGGAGAGACACCTGCTTTTATTGCGTAGTTTTCAGCGGGCAGACCAAATGAATCCCAGCCAACTGGATGATAACTTTCAAAGCCTTGCTGACGCTTAAACCGAGCCTTAACGTCACTTATGGTGTAGTTCATGGCATGTCCAACATGTATTCCGGCTCCACTTGGATAATTGAACATACTCATAGCCACATATTTAGGTTTTTTGCTTTCAAGGTCCGTGGTATAAATGTTTGTCTCTTGCCATATGCGCTGCCATTTTGGCTCAATATCAATAGGATTGTATCTTTTCATATCTATCCAATATACCATTTGTTGTAACATCGGTCATTTTATTACAACATTTTTTACTATGAAATGTAATCAACAGTTCGA
Organism: uncultured Candidatus Saccharibacteria bacterium; assembly: GCA_964494545.1. GTDB lineage: Bacteria > Patescibacteriota > Saccharimonadia > Saccharimonadales > AWTP1-31 > JAPLYT01. The sequence continues at coordinate 5,631 of CAZBRN010000020.1, forward strand.
TACTATAGTTCTATTGGGGTAACAATTATGGACGTGCAGCGTCAGTCATCGTTTGAAGGGCAGCAGTTTTTAGCCGACATCAGTGAGCGTGCATTTGCTGAATTTGAACATGGCATTAGCGTCGATGAATTTGATCATCTGGTAGCTGTTTATGCCGATTTCACGTCAGCTCATCCCGATCCAGACGTTGCAACTATAGACAAGATGCTTCCACGGATTGACGACCCGTATTTGTTAGGTAAATCGCTTGATGAACTTGATCGCGCACAAGATACTCAAAAAAATTGGCACAAATACCGCACAAATACAGAAAAACTCAGCAAACCCGATGGGTATACAAATCGATTCCTACTTGAGCATGTCTTGCTCAGGGCTCGCGGTATTCAACTAGATCCGCCTGAAGACGACAAAGAATTTTATCAATATTCACCGTCCGCCCCGATAAAACTCGTATGCACACACGCTAACGGCTAAAGTATTGGCTTCGATCACCTGGCTGAAGATTTAAAAGTTTGGTTACGGTTACTAACTTATACGATTTACTGAGCGATTCTATCGCCAACGCATCGGCAGTTGTATCGTTCGTATCATGCATGACAACTATCGCACCTGGTCGTACCGCGGCCAACAGATCAGCTGCAATCTGATCAGGTGCTCGAGCAGCCCAATCGTGCGGATCAACGTTCCATAAAATTCGTGGTACCGGTATTCTACTTGCGACTAAATCGTTTTGCTTACCATAAGGTGGTCGAAACATATGAGGCGCTTGTACGCCTGCAGCTACCAACACAGCTTGTGTTTGATTAAATTCAGCATCCATCTGCGGAACGGTGAGTTTAGTCATGTTTGGATGAGCCCATGAATGATTGCCGATATCATGTCCTTCTGCAGCAATTCTACGGACAATATCTTCGTGCCCTGGTACTTTGTTCCCTATAACGAAGAAGCTGGCATGTGCTCTATGTTTCTTAAGAACTCTTAGTAGTGAAGTAGTATGAATTCGATCCGGGCCATCATCGAATGTTAACGCGACACAGGGGTCGATAGCGCAATCTATAGGTTTCTGATCTTCAGCGATTGAGGCAATTGATGTTTGGACAACTGTTGCTAGTTCATCGGGGGTAGATTCGGCAAAAGGATGAGCAAAAGTATTTGACTCTTTGCTATGTACTCCCCGTGGGTACAACGGTCGCGATTGAGGAGATAGGTTTACGGCAAGCGCTTGTGAGGTAAACCCGAGCAATACGACGCTTAGTCCAAATATACTATAGGCGAAAAATACTTCGTTTCGCTTTCTGGCCTTTAGCCTGCTCTTTGTACCTCTCATGGTATATCCTAGTATACCGTGCTCATGTTTGAGCATCTAGACGTCGAACGATATTACAACAAAGGAGTTAGGAAATTTTCAGCCTGATTAAGCTCACCGTGCAACGTCTTTTCGTGAATATCGGCAAATTTCCGTGTCATTGCACCTTTAGTACCGGTACCAATTTTCCGAGAATCTACTTCGATAATCGGAGTGACATACGCCGAAGTTCCACAGGCAAATATCTCATCTGCGATATATAGTTCCGTCAGATCAACCGTTCGTTCCTGTACTGGTATGTTATTCTTGGCAGCATAGGCGATTATAGTTCGACGATTTATTCCCTCTAGCAAATCACTCGTGGTGTTTGGCGTTATCAAGATACCATTCCTAACCAAGAAAATATTTGCGGCCGACAATTCACATACATGCCCCGCTGAATCCAAAAAGACACAGTCATCATAGCCGCTATCGAGAGCGTCTTGTTTGGCTAACACTGAATTTACATACGCACCATTAACCTTTGCACGAGCAGGAATCGCATTATCCGGAACACGCCGCCAGACGCTCGTTTTTACTCGTGCAGAGCCAGATGGCAATATAGACTTCGCTGGGTAAATAAACATACTTAATTTTGATGTTAGTCCTCGTGAGCGTGTGCCAGGAACGGTGTCTACAACGTGGACGGTCGCCCTCACGAACACGTCAGTATCAATTGAATTCTCAACGACTAGTTTGGTAACGGCTTTTTCGAACTTCTCGTAGTTCCATTGATCCGCAAATGTATCGATACCAAGGATATGGGCTGATTCAATGAGGCGCGTGTAATGATCGAATAGCCGAAAAGCTGCCATCCCCTTCTTGGTTTTATTGACCGGGAATACCGTATAAACGCTTAATCCGTACAGAACAGCAGAACTTGCAACACTCAATGTAGCAGTATTGAATGGCACGAGCTTATCCCCAAAATACACTTGGTAGTCTGTTATCTCAACGTTACTTTTCATTTTGATCTCCTCCTACGATTTGCGACAATACTTCAACAAGGCGCTCAAACTCAAGACCCATTGTTTTGGCAGAAAGCGGGAATAAACTTTGAGCAGTGAGTCCAGGCATAGTATTTACCTCCAGTACATATATTTTCCCCTTACTCAAAATCATATCTGTCCGTGAAAGATGCCTGCACCCCATTATGCTGTGGACCGATTGCGCCAGCTGTTTCATCTGGTCTTGTACCTTTTTATCTATGTTTTTTGGAGGACATAATTCTGCTGTTTTACCATTGTACTTATTTACATAATCAAAAAGTCCATTTTCTGGTGGAATAATCTCAATAACAGGCATATCATAGCCCTCGAGTATAGGTACCGTAGCTTCAATGCCTTCGATGTATTCTTCGAGTAAGTATTCTGACATTTTTTGAAAAGAATCTTGTACAGCCTTTTCGTCACGAACAGTGTAATCCGGGAAAATATAAGTATCGATACTTGATCCACCATCAACAGGTTTTAGAACATGAGGTTTTCTATATAGAGGATGTTCTTTATATTGATCGTAGGTAACGACTTCACCAAAAGGTACCGTTATAGTGTGGTCTGTTAGGATTTCTCGAGTCTGTTGTTTATCGATACATAGCTTCGAATGAGCCTGATCTGTCCCTAAATAGCGAATACCAATTTTTTCTAAAATGCCTTGGATTACACCGTCTTCTCCGCCTTCACCATGAAGAATCGGAAACGCTTGATCGTAAGAACCGGCATGTTCAACTAACCATTTTTCAGAGCCGTCCCAGTCGTATAAAAAAGCTTCTTGTCCCGTTGCTACTAATGCGTCATAGACAGCTTTCGATGATCGCAGCGATACTTCGCGCTCAGATGAAATTCCGCCACCGATTACGAGTATTTTCACTTGGTTACTTTCGGAAATTGATTGTACTTTTTCTTAAGCCACGCTGAGCTTTGGCGAACTAAACGAAGTTCGTCTTTATTATCCGCTAAAAGCGGTTTGATAGTTTCTTCTACGAAGACACCGTTTTGTGAACCCTTAAAGAGCAAAGCAGATTCGGTGAGCTGCAGTGACCGTAGAAATGCCCCAGCCTCAAATGGAGATTCAAAAGACTTTACCGTACATTTTTGCTTAGTTGCAGCTGGCGCCAAATATTGCCCAGCTTCGCGGCCAATAGTAACAACAAGTTCAATTTTCTTTGGGTCACAGAAAGCGCCAACGTCTGCGTGAAGTGTTGGAGACTCGCTTCCCATTTCGTTCATAGATCCAAGAACTGCAATTTTATGAGCTTGTGGAAGACTATACAGATACGTAAGCGCCGCTTTTACTGCAGCAGGGCTGGAGTTATAGCTGTCGTCAATAAGTACACTGTCATCTTTGCCACTCAGTAGTTGCATCCTACCAGCCATAGGAGCGATTGCTTCAACAGCTGTTTCAATAGAAGTGAAATCTATGCCAAGAGCTTCCGCGATAGCTACAGCTACCGTAAGTCCATAGTACTGATGCTCGCCTACTAGCTTTGGTGTTAGTGAATACGTTTTATTTGCTGTGCGGATAGAAATTCCTTTGCTCTCAACACTAAAGACACTACTCGATGATGTATGTTTACCATACGTCATAAAGCTCGGGAAATCAGCGCCAACAAACGATCGATCGATCGACTCATCGAGATAGATCGTATCGGCAAAATTTGATGCAGAAAGCTCTTCACGTGCTACATTTGCAAGCGATTTAAATTGTTCCATGTGTTCTGGTTCAATTGCTGTCACTACCAACGTATTCAGATGGAGATACTTGCCAAAAGCGGCTATTTGGCCAGGACCGTCAGTGCCAAGTTCGAGAACTACGACATCGGATTTCTTACCGAGTACTATATGAACGATCATCCGAATGAAGACAAAAGACCATGCAAATGGGTTGAATAAAGATGGTGCGTTCAAACCAAAATATATTAATGGCACTGTTACGAGGTCATTATAGTTACCGTCCTGCCATGCTACTGATTTAGCACCTGATAGCGTCAAGGCAATTGATCGCTTAGTACCGGTTTTACCGACACTTCCAACAACGCCAATAACATTTGGCTTGAATCGTCTTGTATATAGACGTACGAAACCCCAGCTAATTGTGACAACTATGCTTCGTGCGATGCGTTTTATCATATAAGCTCAGCCTCTTTTTGTTTTGGTCCGTTACTTAATAGCTTGTACTTTTTGTTGCAATTGTGAGACAGGAATAGTTTTGTCGGGGTATTGCAGTGCTGTCGTTACACCATATGCACTATATGTTTCTTTTTGTTGGCCAGAGATAGAAGCCTCGATAAGATGTCTGGAAAGCTTATCAACCGTGAGGGTAATACTGATCGGTGGTTGTCCTTTGTATTGAGCTGGGTCTAGTTTTGCACCTTGAAGTCCTAATGATTCAATAATGATATTGAGCGCCTCGACGTAGCCGGCAGTGTCCACCGATACAGGGAATACCAATGCCGATTTACCATTGATACGGAGTGGCTTTACTCCTGAGTAATCTACCTCGTACGCTTTTTTATCTGACAAAACATTTAGTACTTTGGTTTTAGTCTCTGGATTGAGATTTGCAAAAGGTACAATTCCGAGCACAGCTTGGCTGAAGTACTGAGGCTGACTTTCTCCAGGTACCGACTTACCCCAGATATTTTGAATCGAAGAATAATCGAGTGCTTTTCCTTCTGCATTTTTCTGAGAAGTTGTAATTTTATTATATCGACTAAAATCCGCAGTTACGGTCCCCATAGTTTCTGTCTGGACATCACTCTCTGCTCCGTTGCCAGATTGTTTAATGTTTATCAGAGACTGAGCTCCAGCTTCTGGAACAAAACTAATTTTTTCTAATTTATCAATCGTTGAACCCGCTTGCTCATTCTTGGTCTCTCGAGTTACCCCTGAAGTAGATAGGTTATTCGACATCATTGCTTCAAAGACACGATGCGGGCTGTTGTAAACGTGTCTCCACCATGAGACTCCAGCAAACGTAAACACTATTGCCGATAGTACATACAGAGATGCAACCTTATGGGCGATAAAAAATGGAACTTGATTTTGAACTTTTGTTGGCTTTGGAGTAGTTTTTACGGTCTTTGATGATGAATTTTTAACTGTAGATGGAGATTTTTTTGGCATAGATACATTGTACTAAACTATTCTTTAAAAGAGAAAACAGACCACCAAACCAACTTACTCACAAATAACATTTAGCCCATCTGTTAGAGGTTTCTCCTTGTGTTGTTCTATAATTGAGGGATGGGAACACGTGTGCCACTTGCCGAACAAATGCGACCTAAAACACTCAATGATGTTGTTGGACAAGGGCATGTTACAAAAAACGGTAGCTTACTGCGCGAAATGATCGAAAAAAAGAATCCTGTAAGCCTCATACTCTGGGGTCCGCCAGGAAGTGGCAAAACAACTCTCGCGCGTATCATAGCTAGAGAAACTGGATCTGACTGGTTGGAACTCAGTGCAGTTACAGCAGGCGTTGCCGATGTACGTAAGGTAGTAGAGCGTGCCGAAGCGAATGCTCGACTTCAAACACCTACCCTACTATTTGTAGACGAAATTCATAGATTTAATAAAGCACAACAAGATGCATTCTTGCCTCATGTCGAAAATGGTCTCATTACCTTGATCGGTGCAACCACAGAAAATCCTAGTTTTGAAATCATTACTCCACTGCTCAGCCGTACCCGTGTAGTTGTTCTCGAACCACTTACAAAAGCTGATATTTCCAGTCTTATCAAAAAAGCTGCGAAAGAGATTGGTGTTGCGGGCAAGCGACTACCGGAGGACAGTGTCGACATGCTAGCCGAACTTTCCGGAGGTGATGCGCGAGTAGCACTCGGTAATCTTGAAGTAGCTCATCAGCTTGCAGGAATAAAAACTATTACGAAAGGGCTTGTACAAACGGCTGCGCAGCGCAGAATTCCTGGATATGACAAAAACGGTGAAAGTCATTACAACATCATCAGTGCTTTTATTAAGTCTATGCGAGGAAGCGATGAAAACGCTACGCTATATTATCTCGCACGAATGCTGCAAGCTGGTGAGGATCCTAAGTTTATTGCCCGTAGAATGGTAATTTTTGCAAGTGAAGATATTGGTATTGCCGCTCCTGCAGCCCTCTCATTGGCGTCGAGCACGTTCGTAGCAGTCACCCAAATTGGCATGCCAGAAGCAGGCTATAATCTTTTCCATTGTGCACTTACGCTTGCTAAGTGTAAAAAATCACGAGTTGTTGCTGACGCGATGACACGAGCAAATGACGCCGCTCGAAACAATCCAGACTTGCCGGTTCCGCTTCACTTACGGAACGCTCCGACAAAATTATCGAAAGAACTCGGATACGGCAAAGGCTATGATTGGAAAGCTGATTTCAAACACGAACTCGGGTTCCTGCCGCCTGAGATACACGATCTTAAAATTGTTTCAGAATAATTAGTATTTACTGTTAAGTTAGATTTCCTTATCTGTTATAATAGCTCGAACATGGGGCCATAGCTCAGTTGATTAGAGCGCTTCGCTGGCAGCGAAGAGGTCCGGGGTTTGAGTCCCCGTGGCTCCACCAAAGCAAAACCCCATCCATAGGATGGGTTTTTGCATTGTGCGGCTCGAGAGATTCGAGGCCCGGACTCAGCGACGAAGTCGATGACAGTCCGGGGTTTGGTCGACAAGGCCACGCGCAGGAGTTTACTCCGAGCATGGACGTAGTCGTGAACTTTCCCCATGGTTCTTGTATAGGCAATTATACCCTCAAGCCATAGTTATTATTTGACGATTAGTTTCGATATATACTGTATCCATGAAGTCTAGTAAACCTGAAAAGCCAACCAACAAAGATTCTGATTGGCAACAAAAGATAGAAAAGCGCTTAAAATTAGAAAAAGTCACTATAGACAACCCTAGTGGCAAAGAGCATTTTTTTAAGCTGTTAAGTAAACCCTTTAAGAAGAAGTAGATTTGCCATATTACTACTTTAGTAGTATAATTAGTGCTGATTTAAGGAGTTATAACTAACATGGACGCAAGAAGTGGTATTGAAGAAGGTTCAGCAAACATAGAAGCTATTCGTAATACTATCCCAAAAGGTGAATTATCAGAGTTTGAAGCAGGTTTATCTAACCTTGGTCTAGTTGCTGAAAATGTCGGCCCCCTCGCCACCACCGAAGCTCTAGATGCCGAAGTTGTCCCTGTACCTGAAGCCGTCATCGATCCTTCTGAACTCCGTGAAAGTCTGTTAACCGGCTTCGAAGCCGCCTACAGCACCTACGTTAGTGTAGTAGAGACGGTAAATACTGCACGTGCAGAAGTAAAAGGTCGCGAAAAGCCAGAACAACTGGCCGTCATCGACCAAGACGCAATCCGTAGTGAACTGGAGATTATTCTTGCAAGTGAAGCAGTGGTTGCTGAATTAGCCGCTGACATTGACCACTTTACCCGAAATCCTGAAAGTGGTAGTCCCGAAGCTGGCTACGATGTACTCGTCGTTGCAGATGGTCTAACTGAGACTGACGATCGTAGCATTATTAATGCTCTGGAAGCTCGCATTGATTCTGGCTACACGCCATACATCCGACCTGAAGCTTACAACGACAACCGAGAACGTGTGGTTACTGGCAATGGCTTCCGAATTGTGTTTGCACCAAAACATTACAACGTCCCCCACGGTACTGTTAGCCAGCAGACACAGTGGATGCGTGATGCTAACCAGGAAGCTACTGCCACTGAACTGCAAACTGCCACTGACGCTGAAGCACTTACCCAAGCAACTGCATTAGTAGCCAGTGGTGAAGTAGCTAAAGATAAAGACACCAACTACGATGCTACCTACTACCGACGCTTTGACCAAGCGCCGCACGACGACCGTGTTTCGGTCGTCTGCGTCAATGGCTATGGCTATGACCGGTCGTATCTTGGCGGGTCTTATGTCCGCTTTCGCGATCCGGCGCGTGCCCTAGTGGTGCCAAAAGCTTAGCGCTTGATATTTGTGTTTATTGTTTAAGATTTGTCAGTAAATGAGACAGCAATTCTTTTTCTCGCTTTGGCATCTGTAAACTTTTATACGTCGAAACATTAGTTCGATTCAGTTTTTTACGAATACGACTTAACATAGCAGGATCAATAACAATCTGATGTTTCGGATAAATCTGATGACCTAGAATATGAATACCCCGCTTCACTTGAAATACATGATTATTGTTTTTATGTACTGTCAGATGAAGATTTGTTAACAACCAAGTAGTAGCCATCCTACGAAATTGTTCTGCTATTTCACGGGTTTGTGCAAACATAATAAAGTCATCACTATACCGAACATATGCTAAGGGCTTGAGCTGGTGTCGAGTGAATAGATCAAATTCATGTAAAAAAATATTAGCAAATACCTGGCTAGTTAAATTACCAATGGGTATACCTCGCCGAGCTGACTGACTGACTGACTGACTGACTGACTGACTGACTGACTGACTGACTGAC
>CAZBRN010000021.1:139-13428 GCA_964494545.1 uncultured Candidatus Saccharibacteria bacterium
CTCGTATCAACGCTGACGGCTCCCTCGACACCTCCTTTAACCCTGGAACTGGTGCAAATAATATAGTGAGGTTAGTTAAACTCCAGCCAGACGGCAAGATACTGATAGGTGGTAGCATCACTTCTTATAACGGCACTTCGCGTTTAAGAATTGCTCGTATCAACGCTGACGGCTCCCTCGACACCTCCTTTAACCCTGGAACTGGTGCTAATAATTCAATTATTTCTGGACTTCTCCAGCCAGACGGCAAGATACTGATAGGTGGTAACTTCACTTCTTATAACGGCACTTCGCGTTCAAGAATTGCTCGTATCAACGCTGATGGCTCCCTCGACACCTCCTTTAGTCCTGGAACTGGTGCAGATCAAGTTATTAACACAATCTTACTCCAGCCAGACGGCAAGTTACTAATTGGTGGCGCCTTCACCACCTATAACGGTGTAGCTCGTAACCGCATTGCTCGTATCAACGCTGATGGCTCCCTCGACACTTCCTTTGACCCTGGTGCGGGAGGAGACGCTGCAGTTAATGAGATACTAATACAGCCCGATGGTAGAGCTATTATTGTCGGTTGGTTCAATAATTACGATGGTGCTGCGCGTAAAAAAATTGCCCGACTAAACGCTGATGGCTCCCTCGACACTTCCTTTGACCCTGGTGCGGGAGCAAATAGTGCAATTCAATCGGCCGCCTTGTTGCCAGACGGCAAGATACTAATTGGTGGTATTTTTATTTTGTATGGAGGCTCCGCTCGTAACCGCATTGCTCGTATAACCTCTTACACTCCGGCACCAACAAGTAGCCCTGACTTAGTTGCGACTACCGACACGGGATCGTCTACAACTGACAATAATACTAAAGACGCAACGCCAGATTTTTCTATGATTTGTACCGACGGAGATACTGTAACTTTGTATATAGATAGTGTTGCAAGCGGAACTACACTGTGCGATGCTCTTGCCGTGGTCGATATGACTGCTCCTTCTACCTTAAGCGACGGTACACATACTATTACCTATACAGTTTCAACCGACAGTGGTGAATCGGCAGAGTCACCTAGTTTAAACATTACGATTGATACAGATGAGCCGGCAAACTTGATGGTTAGTTTAACGGTTGAGACTCCGTATTCTTTTGAAAATCCCCATATAGTCTGGTCGGCCACTGATGCTGGCTCTGGTATTGATTATTATCAACTTAGCTTAGATGGGGGCGCTTTTGCTACGCTAACTAGCCCACAATCACCTAGCTTGATTCCTGGTGCTTCGCATCAGGTGGTTGTACGTGCTTATGATAACGCTGGAAACATGAGCGAACGGTTGATGCAGTATCCACCACTTGAGGTTATTTATGCCCCAACAACAGTGCATAACACTGCAATAACTGACACGACTATTGATATTCTTGGCCCAGCTGGTATGAATATTACCGCTATTAATATTACCGGTGCCGGCAGTAGTGGTTTTAGTTGTGATAAGATTCTTCCGGCTGAAGTGCCTATACATTGTGATGGGGGACAGATAACTAGCAGTGGTACTCTGCATGTCTCAGCCACAAACGATATCGGAGTTACTACCAGTAATAGTATAGATTACACAATTGATACAAGCGCTCCCATCGTAACTGTTGCTACATTGCTAAGTACCAGTAGCACGCCTAATATTTCTGGTTCTATTGATGACCCAGACGCCACAGTTACCGTTACAGTAGATGGTCAAACTCATACCGCAACTAACAATGGAGATGGCACCTGGACACTTCCCGGTACATCATTATCCCCATCTCTTACCGACGATATATACGATATTAGCGTTAATGCAACTGATGTTGCCGGCAATGGCAGCTCTGATGCTACGACCAATGAGCTAACAATAGACACTGTTGCACCAAACGTAACAGTTAATCAGGCTGCTCTGCAGGCCGATCCAACCAATATCGATATTGCAATGTTTGATGTTCATTTCTCCGAACCTATACAGACTAGTACGTTCGATATTGGAGATGTATTACTGAGTGGCACTACCGGAACGATCACAAGCTTTAGCCAAATTGATAATCAAAACTGGGAGTTTATAGTCACCGGCATGACAAGCGGCGAAACTGTAATTGCAGATATTGTGGCAAATGTTGCTTTTGATGTAGTAGGTAACGGTAATGGTTTGAGTACGAGCACCGATAATCAAATAACTTACGATACAAGCGCTCCCATCGTAACTGTTGCTACATTGCTAAGTACCAGTAGCACGCCTAATATTTCTGGTTCTATTGATGACCCAGACGCCACAGTTACCGTTACAGTAGATGGTCAAACTCATACCGCAACTAACAATGGAGATGGCACCTGGACACTTCCCGGTACATCATTATCCCCATCTCTTACCGACGATATATACGATATTAGCGTTAATGCAACTGATGTTGCCGGCAATGGCAGCTCTGATGCTACGACCAATGAGCTAACAATAGACACTGTTGCACCAATTGGTTCGATTTCTGCCCCGACTGCTACTATAACTAATAGCCCAGGTATTTCTGGTTCTATTGATGACCCAGACGCCACAGTTACCGTTACAGTAGATGGTCAAACTCATACCGCAACTAACAATGGAGATGGCACCTGGACACTTCCTGTTGGTGTAATTGCGCCTGCCTTAACCACTGGCGATTATAGTGTAACGGTTAGTTTTACAGATGTAGCCGGCAACAACGCTTCTGCCACACCAGTAATATTGACTATATTACGACCAGATGCTGATTTACCGACCATAACGGCTGTAACTTGGGTAGGGGGTAACCCTCGCATTCAAGGTACCTATGATAATCTAAATAGCCAAAGCCTCAGTATTACTGTTTCGGGTTCGAAATACGTACTAGGTACATCACCTCAGCTCACTACCAGTGGTAATCAATGGACACTACAACTCAGTGGGCTCGCACCTGGATCATACGATATATTGGCACAGGTGACTACTCGTGCCGGATCGGTGCTTGGAGACAATACTTCACAGGAACTAACCATACAAGCAGTATCTGTTAGTACGGTTGCCCAAGGCCTGCTAGCACCAAATACAGGCTTTGCTATTGCTGGCAAAGCAATAGTTGGTAGAGCAATATTATATGCTGGTACTTTTCTGACACTTACACTTACTTCAGTAATAGTAGTTTTATCGAAACGTCGCCGCACTACTAATTAGAATAATATTATTCGGATGTTAAAGGACTGTCGCCATATTGGCCGATCATCTTAATTTCTGACAAAGTATTACTTTGTTTTTGTAACTACTAAAATACACTGAAAAGTTTATCCCAATGTAGCATATGCGGTCTATTGCACGATTCAATGAAACTACGTCATTTTGCTATACTTACTATGAGAATTACCCATGAATATTATTGATCATACGCGAAGATCTAAAAAACCAAAGCGACACTGCGGCAGGAATGCGCTTCGCGTTGTTTTAGTCATTGGGCTTGCATATGTATGTATTGGCTCCGTACGGTATATTAGGCCGCTTCCAGACTATACGTATAAAACAACTGTCGTGCCACCGAGTGTTTCAACCGCCGCGGTCACATGGCCGTCTGCCGGGCAATCGGCGATTGGTGACACACATTCCGGAGTTCTTTTATCGAGCCCAAACCAAACGCCTCGACCCACTGCAAGTGTAATTAAAGTTATGACAGCGCTTGCAGTACTACGAAAAAAGCCGCTAACGACTGGTCAGCAAGGGCCTGAAATTTCGCTTACCCAAACAGACGTAACTATATATGAAGACTACGTATCACGAGATGGTTCGGTAGTAGCGGTACGAGATGGCGAGAAAATAACTGAATATCAAGCACTTCAGGCGCTCATGCTCCCTTCCGCAAATAATATTGCAGATTCGCTCGTAAATTGGGCGTTTGGTGACATGGAAAGCTACACCAAATATGCCACCATTGTTGCAACGTCACTTGGCATGACACAGACTACCATTACGGACGCAAGTGGGTTTTCTTCGGAAACCGTCAGTACGCCGCATGACCTGATTCTTCTCGGCAAGGCAGCTCTTGCGGAGCCTGTCCTTGCAGAAATAGTGAGTCAATCAACAGCCCAAATTCCGGTACAAGGACAAATCAGGAATGTAAATTCACTGTTGGGAGAAGATGGAATAAATGGAATTAAAACTGGCAATACCGATGAAGCGGGAGGATGCTTCCTGGTATCGGCAACACGCATTCTTCCCGATGGAAAGCCGCATACGTTTATCGTGGCGACCATGGGTTTCCCTACCCGAGGGCAAGCAATGACGTCGTCGGTTCCACTGCTCGCTGCTACACAGCAGAATTATGATTTCCGTGTTTTGGCAAAAAAGAATCAAATTGTCGGTAGTTATTCTTCTGATTGGGGTGAAAAAGTGGACGCTGTTATTGGCGAAGATCTGAAAATATTTGGCTGGAACGGTTCTGAATTTTCTTCTAAAGTTAGTCTACATTCTATCAAAAATGATCATTCACGTACCAACTCGGTGGGCACGGTACAGTCCAATAATGGCACAGCTTCTGTAAACGTATATTTATCTAAAAAACTTACCGGCCCAAGTCGCACGTGGAGGTTGCAAAAAGCATTCACATTGTGGTGAAATTAGTTGGCAGTAAGACCGAAGAATTCTTCCATTGTTTGATTCTTTTTGCGTAATTCATCCGCCAGATTTGTCCCAACAAATCGAAGATGCCAAGGCTCATATTGATAGCCGGTGATAGCTTCTTTACCATTTGGATATCGTACGATAAATCCGAAGGTATGTGCATTCTGAGCAACCCACTTGCCCGCCGGTGTGTCGGCAAATGTTACATCCAAGTCGCACGATGAGCCCGATACGCAGACGTCAAACGCTAGGCCTGTTTGATGCTCGCTTGTACCTGGACGAGCACTATATCGATCTGCAGCAGCTTGTCCATCTTTGGCGATATAACTTTTATATAAAACTTCTTGGGCACTTTGTGACCTAAATCCACTGGCGAACAAAAGATTAATTCCCTGTTTATTTGCTGCAGTAAACATCGCTTCAATATTGGTGGCAATATCCGATCTAATCTTCATCTCTTCGGCTGTTTTGTCGAGACGAAGAGTTACGTTTGGCGCAATGATAATTGAGGGAGCGTATCCAGAAGGCAGTGATCGTTTCTTATTTACAATCCACCAGATGCTTCCCGGCTTATCGATTGAATTTTGTTTTTTATTAAACACGGTAGGTGTATTTATTGATGAGTTCTTTCCGGTGTCTATATAGCCGGCAGAGTTCTCGCTCGTTTGATTTGATATGACAAGTAATCCTGCAAGCAAGATAACGGCGGTCGCAATAATGGTATAATGTTTTTTAATTTTCACGTATACGTAGTATACCGCACCATATACCACCACTCTAGCATCAACTAGATTACATAGTATTGCAATAAGCGCGTTTTCTTTCGGTAAATCCTTGGAATTTTATCAAACATCAAGTACATTTTATGGAGTGTCACAAAAAGATCCATCAGATTACATCACACCACTTGTCATGAATGGCCTTGAAGGTCGTGTTCTGCGTATGCCCGCTCCCAAAAATAAAACACGGGAAATGTTGTTTGTGTATGGGATGCACGCGAGTATTGAACTTCAATTTGGTATGGCGGAATTTTTGAACAAATATGGCGCAATCACCATTCCTGATCTTCCAGGATTTGGTGGCATGGAACCGTTCTACAAAATCGGCGAAAAACCAACACTCGATAACCTTGCAGATTATTTGGCTGCATTTATCAAAATGCGCTACAAGCGAAAAAAAGTCACCATTCTAGCAATGTCGCTAGGGTTCGCTATAACTACTCGCATGCTCCAACGATGCCCAGAACTTACCCGAAAAGTTGATTTGCTCGTGAGCGTCGTTGGGTTCGTGAATCACGAGGAATTTATTTTTACAAAGCGAACGTTTTATACATTTCGATGGGCTGCGAGCTTTTTCTCAAACCGTATACCAGCACTTGCCGCCAAACATATGGCACTACGGCCGGCATTCATTCGTGCAATGTATAACTACGTGGCAGAGAGCCATGTAAAACTAAAAGACGCAGATGCTGAAGAACGCAAAAAACGAATCGATTTTGAAATACATTTATGGCAATGTAATGACATTAGAACGTATATGGACACCACTGTAACGATGCTCAAACTAGATCTCTGCAAAGAGCAAATCGATTTGCCCGTTTATCATATAACGGCATCAGAAGATCGATATTTCGATAATCATATCGTCGAGCAACACTTAGCGATAATTTATTCTAAGGTAACGGTCATACCTGCTCGTACTGAACAGCATGGGCCCACTGTTCTGGCTAACGCCAAAGAAGCTAGCGTTATGGTGCCAACTCGCCTACGACGCCTGCTCAACAGTTAGAATAGTTAGAGGTTTCTCCTCTAACAGAGGAAGAAAATGTGATTTCGGATTAAGCAGTGTATACTGAACGTAACTATGAGAATTGGAATTGTTTGTCCATATAACTATTTTCGTCCCGGAGGCGTCCAATCTTGTATTCGCGACATTGCTCAATATTTAGAAGACCGAGGTCACTATGTTCGTGTTATTGCGCCCAAACCGCAAGTCACGCCTGAGAATGTAGACAAGAATGTGATATTAGTCGGTGGGTCAACTGAGTTTAATACGCCATTTGCTACCAAAGCCGACATTGGTATAAGTATTTCAAATGAGAAACTCGATTCATTATTTGCTGAGCAAAAATTCGATGTGATTCATTTTCACGAACCCGGTGTACCCGTTTTGAGCGCACAGCTATTAGGGCGATCAACGACTGCAAATGTAGGTACCATGCATGCAACACTACCTGAAGGCGTGGTAACGAAATCATTTGAAAAAATAATGGTACCGTTTGCGAAATATTTAGAACCAAAACTTGATTACATCACAGCCGTGTCATCAGTCGCCCGCGAAACAGCCCTGATGTATTCACCGAAAGCAACGATCACCATCGTCCCCAATGGTATACGACTGTCGGACTATGTCCCCACGAAACCAAGAAAAGTTGCAGCTCAAAAAACTATTTGTTTTATCGGGCGATTGGAAAAAAGAAAAGGAGTTCGCTATCTCATAGATGCTTATGCCGAAATTCGAAAATCGCATGACGATGTTCGACTGGTTATCGCGGGCGATGGCAAACTTCGTAAGTCCTTGGAGGCTCGCGTAGCAAAGTATCAGATTCCGGATGTTGAATTCAGGGGTTTTATCAGCGAAGAAGAAAAAATAGATCTGCTTCAAACTTCAGATATATATTGCAGTCCGGCACTATATGGTGAGAGTTTCGGGATGGTGTTGCTCGAGGCCATGGCAGCCGGATGTGTGGTAGTCGCTGGCAGTAACCCTGGTTATGCTAGTGTGATGCGTGAACGTGGACGACTGAGCCTCGTAAACCCGCTATCGTTACCAGACTTCACCTATCGACTCGAGCTACTGCTATACGATACTGAAATTCGGAACCTTTGGTTATCGTGGGCAACTACCTATGTTACTCAGTACGACTATTCGCACGTTGTCGATGCATACGAAGCAGCCTACCATGAAGCCGTAAAAGTATTTGCCAAGAAACGAAAATCTTCAAAATGAAAATTGGGTTCGTACTCGATGACGGGCTTGATTCGCCCGACGGCGTACAGCAGTACATTCGTACGCTTGGTACATGGTTCGAAAAACAAGGCCACGAGGTTCATTTTCTGGTTGGCCAAACAGAACGAACCGATATTCCAAATGTTCATGTATTGGCTCGAAATATTGGTGTTCGTTTCAATCACAACAGATTGACGGTCCCCTTGCCAGCTAATTGTAGGCGTATAAAAATATTGTTAACTGAGGAGCGATTTGATGTACTCCATGTTCAAATGCCCTACAGTCCGATGCTTGCAGGTCGTATTATTTCGGAGGCTCCGGATTCCTGTGCTGTAGTAGGAACGTTTCATATTCTGCCATACGGGGCCTTGCAAACATTTGGCTCACGTGTCCTTGGCAAGCTATTACAAAAAACACTCAGACGGTTTGATACCATTTTTGCGGTATCACCGGCTGCCCAAGCTTTTGCTAAATCGATTATGGGAATTCAAAGCACGGTTATCCCAAATGCGGTCGAAATCAAGAAATTCCACGTCCAAACAAAGTCAAAGAAAAAGGGTCTTACAAAATCAGTAGTATTTCTTGGCCGCTTTGTTGAGCGAAAAGGTTGCATGCAACTTTTGAGAGCGCTTGCAATTTTGGCCACCCAGGATAAGCTAGAGAACGTCGAAGTCACCATGTGTGGGGGCGGTCCATTGCATCATAAAGCAATGCAATTTATAGCTACGAATAAACTCGAAACGTATGTGACGCTTGCAGGTAGAGTTTCCGAGGAGGAAAAGGCTATGTACTTTGCGAATGCAGATGTAGCTATCTTCCCGAGCATGAGTGGCGAAAGCTTCGGCATTGTACTCATTGAGGCCATGGCAGCAGGTAGCGGTGTAGTTCTCGGCGGCAATAACCCAGGCTATGCAAGTGTTCTCACTGAAATCCCCGAACAACTGGTCGATCCGCATGATCCATCTCTGCTTGCAAACCAAATACTCAGAGTGCTAGAAGATTCATCATTGGCGAAAACCATACATTCCTATCAACAGTCACGCGTTGGGCAGTATGATGTTGGTACCGTGGGGCTCAATATAATGGCTGCATACACGAGCGCAATTGCAAAACGCGTCCGAAACAGTGATAATACTACACATGAATAATACAAAACCCGTCGAGATAACTATAGCCAATAAAACGATCATTAGA
Organism: uncultured Candidatus Saccharibacteria bacterium; assembly: GCA_964494545.1. Classification (GTDB taxonomy): domain Bacteria; phylum Patescibacteriota; class Saccharimonadia; order Saccharimonadales; family AWTP1-31; genus JAPLYT01. The sequence goes on from CAZBRN010000021.1 coordinate 8,971, forward strand.
ATCCTCCTCATTTTAGTAGCTACATTCTTGGGACTTCGGTTTTTGCTTAATGTATCACACGTGTTGAGTCTTATCTTTTTTGCTTTTTTCCTCAGTATGGCACTCAACCCTGCAGTTGGTTGGATTAGCCGTCATCTAAAAATTAAAAGTCGTGCAGGCGCAACCGGAATCGCCTACGTATTCGTCCTGACATTGGTAATTGGTCTTTTCTCTATGATTATTCCTCCCCTATTCTCTCAGACAAGTGATTTTGTAACTTCGCTACCTGAAACTATTAAGAGCGTGAACGACCAGGACACTGCTGTAGGCCGGCTAGTAAAGAAATATCAACTCGAAGATTCGGTAGATAAAATTGCATCCGATATGAGCGGACGACTCAAAAATCTACCTGCTCCAGTTCTATCAACCGCTGGTAAGATCGGCAGTACGCTTACATCGTTTATTACCGTACTCGTTCTGACATTCATGATGATCGTAGAAGGACCGATGTGGATTGAGCGATTTTGGGCGCTACAGGCGAAATCACGCCGTGAACATGGTCAGAAACTTGCTTCTCGTATGTACGGTGTAATCACTGGCTATGTAAATGGCCAGGTGATTATTGCACTAATTGCAGCTTCATTTTCTCTCGTAGCTATGCTAATCGCGTCCAACATATTTGGCATATCTATTAATGCTGTGGGCTTGGCCGGAATTATCGCACTTACCGGACTCATTCCAATGATTGGAAATACCATTGGTGCAGCCATCGTTATTCTTGTCTGTGCTTTATCTTCACTGCCATTGGCGCTCGTTATGGGCATCTTCTTCTTGCTGTATCAGCAAATTGAAAACGTTACGATCCAGCCGTATATTCAGAGTAAGAAAAACGAACTAACGCCATTGCTCGTTTTTATTGCTGCAATGCTCGGAATCGGTCTCGGAGGCTTGCTTGGCGCCTTTGTAGCAATACCACTCGCAGGCTGCATCAAGATTTTACTAAACGATTACTACAAATCTCGCATAGCGCAAAACGCATAGACGGATCTTACTCTTATCGGTTGGTTCGTGTCCAGATTTGCCCACTGTCGGTATCGCGAACTGCTATTCCTTGGGTGAGTAGTTCATCGCGAATAGCGTCTGATTGAGCCCAGTCTTTTTCATCACGGGCTTTTTGTCTACGTGTCAGTGAATCTTTTTGATCATTGGTGAGATCTTCTTTTCCAGCCATAAGGTTGATGCCGAAAAGATTAGTAATGTCCTTAGCGAACGTTTTAATTTCTTGTGCAGATGTCGATAGTTTGTCGATATGTGCGGTAGCTTCGTCAATGATGCTAACTGCAACCGGACTACTAATATCGTCTTGAAGTGCGGTGAGTATGCGAGCGGTATAGTCTGCATCGGCAAATGTCGTATCGTTCTCTGATGATACTTGCCATGCAGCGTCCATTGATGCCCGCCAATTATTGATGCGATTCTGGGAAGCTTCAAGAATTTCCCAAGTGAAGTTGCCTTCGGTTCGATAGTGTTTGCTAAGAACCATAAGTTTGAATGCGTCACAATCAAACCCTTTGTCGAGTACATCTTGAAGCGTAAAGCCATTATTGAGTGACTTACTGATCTTCGTGCCATTTACTTTTATATGATTCGCATGGAGCCAAAAGTTAGAAAATCTCTTGCCGGTCACCGCTTCAGTCTGAGCGATTTCATTAGTGTGGTGTACGGGTATATGGTCGATACCTCCAGTGTGAATATCGATTTGGTCTCCGAGTAGCTCGCGAGCCATCACGGAACATTCTAAGTGCCACCCTGGGAATCCGACTCCCCACGGACTCTCCCATTCCATATCGCGTTTATCTTGAGGATCAGAAAATTTCCAGACGGCAAAATCGGTAGGATTTTTCTTGCCGGTATCCTCTACTCGAGCTCCAAATTGCAAACCATCAATATCTAATCGCGCTAGTTCTCCGTAGTTTTGAAGTTTACTCGTGTCAAAATAAACACCGTCGGTAATGACATAGGTGAAACCCTTTTTCTCGAGTTCTTCAACGAAAGCTATTTGCTGCGGAATATATTCAGTAGCTCTCGGCATGTGGTCGGGACGCAAAAGCCCTAGCATGTCGTATGCTTCATGATTCGCGATATCGATATATTTTTCGGCAACTTTCCAAGCAGTTAAGCCTTCTTTCAGCGCGCCTCTCTGCATCTTATCTTCTCCGGCGTCTTCGTCTGACGTGAGATGTCCGACATCGGTAATATTCTGAACACGATCAACATCATACCCACTCGCTTGAAGCGTTCGGACAACAACATCCCAGTAGATATAGGAAACCCAGTTGCCGATGTGCGGTTGGCTGTAAACGGTAAGACCACAGGTGTACATTTTGACGGATGTACCTTTTAGAGGTTTGAATTCTTCGACAGAACGCGTAAGGGTGTTATAGAGTTTCATGCGTCCGCCTCACCGTCTTTCATGAGTTTGCTGGCTGTCATGATAAGTTCTTTTTTGAGCTCTTCAAATTTCCATTCGTGTGTCTTAAATCCAGCTGCGCTGGCATGTCCACCGCCTCCAAAATGCTCTGCTAACTTACCGGCATAGGGTGCCCCATAGTTGCCACGAAGCTTGCCTGTAATTTTGCCGCCAGGATACAGTTTGATAACAACAGCAAGCTTGACGCCTTCTGCAATACGAAGTTCTTCAAGTGCAAGAACGGCAGGATTATAAAACGGACTATATGTTTGGATTTCATCCCACGGGATAGTGACCAGTGCTAGTTGGTTGTCGGCAAAATATTCAATTCTCTGTAGCAACCTTCCCTTGTAGGCGATGATGTCGCGAGGTTTTGCCATACTAAGTCTACGCGTAGCTTCTAATCCAGCTAGGTCTGCTCCATGTTCGACAAGATTCGCGAGCACATGAATACTCCTGGCGGTAGTGTCTTCGACAGTTAGCCCCAGAGAATCAGCCATAATAGAAATGGTAAGAAGGTTTGCAACAGCTGGTAAGATCTCCCATCCAAGTTGTTTACCTAGTAAATACAGCACTTCGCCAGTAGACACTGCTGCCACATCGACAAGTGCCGTGTTATTGATGGTGACGTCGTTTTCAACATCATGGTGGTCAATGATGACAAATGGTCGGGTTCGAAGTGCACCGATCTGATTTGTTTTTTCAAGTTGCTCGAGGAGCGTATTACTTGAGCAATCGACTAAAATTGCGGCATCAAAATCATTCGGCAGATCCTTCACTACCCGATCATACCCAGGAATGTAATGAAGATACCCTGTTATATCTATCCCACAATACATGGTGACTTTTTTGCCCTGTTCGCTCAGAATTTCTTCCAAAGCAAGGCTACTCGATAAGCTATCCGCATCGGGATTATCAGCCTGAATTACGACAATGTGCGATGCATTTTCGATAATCTTTTGTATTTCAGCCGCTTCTTTGTAGGTGTTTGTATCTGTAGTCATTGGATATAGTATACCTCAACATTGACGCTATGGTCAGCGCTCAACAGCTTGTCTGCCTTCAAGTGCCCTACTGAGCGTAATTTGATCGGCATATTCTAGATCGACACCAACTGGTAAGCCGCGAGCCAACCGCGTGACTTTGACACCGCGTCCGTCTAGTTGTTGCTGTATGTACAATGCGGTTGATTCACCTTCTACTCCAGCGTTTGTCGCTAGAATAATTTCTACCACCTTATCTTCATCTACACGGGCAATCAGCTCGGCGATATGAAGTTGTTCGGGGCCGACGCCGTCGATTGGAGATATTAGACCGCCTAGGACATGATATGTGCCATGATACTCATTCGTCTTTTCGAGTGCGACAAGATCGAATGGTTCAGCAACCACAGCAATAATGGTTTTATCTCGAGTTGGGTCGGTATAAAGATCAGAAAATTCCTTGCCTCGTTCGACGAGTGCAAAGGTTTTCTTGCAATAGTCGATACTGCTATGTAGATTCTCAAGAGCCCCACTCAACCGATGGGCGATATGGGTATCGTTTCGAAGAACATAATATGCAAACCGCTCAGCAGATCGAGGTCCAACACCCGGCAAGCCAGAAAACGCTTCAATAAGTTCATCGAGCGCAGGTGGTAATATGTGCATTATCGTGTGCTCAGGTCACGTCTACTTAGAGACCGAGATCTCCAAGGGCACCCATGAATGGTTGCATTTTTTCAGCTGCCATTTTTTGACTTTGAGAAATTGCGTCCTTAATAGCATCTTCGAGCCATCGCTCTAGCTCACGGATATCGTCGAGGTCTACTTGTTCTGGATCAATGTGGATTTTCTTGATTTTCTGCTCGCCAGTAATCTCTACCTTTACCGCACCATCACCCTGTTCGACGGTGATTATTTCTTTCTGCAATTCTTTCTGCAGTTTTTTAACTTTCATTAGCATTTTTGCTTGATCAAATCGGCTCATGGTCACTCCCTTAGTTACCCCTTAAGTATAAAGGAAAAATA
>CAZBRN010000022.1:0-2041 GCA_964494545.1 uncultured Candidatus Saccharibacteria bacterium
GATTCCTCTGATTGAGCGAATAATTGACGCATTAGATCTTTGTCGGTGCAAGCTTCAGCGCTGACTATCGGCAAGCCATTTGCATGTAGGCTTTCAGCAATCCAGGCTGACGGTAATACATAGTTTTCATATATCGTAACCACTGCAGTTATCTTACCTTCAAGCTCTTTGATACTGGCTTCAATCAGTTCTCGCGACTCAAAATTACACATTTTGTAGTCTATGCCTTGTGTTGTTGCATGTTTCTCACCCACATGTTCATCGCACAGCAGAAATTGCTCTATACCAACCTGCTGTAAATAATCTCGTAACCCTTTAAAATGTTTGCCAACTATTAAAATCATACTGCAAGTATACGATACTCAGGGTATAATGCCGATATGTATAAATAAGTACGTATTAGTATTGACATATTAGTACAAATATTGTATTTTAACGACAGATATTCAAATAAAAATCACGCATTAGCATGGAAGTAATAGAAAGGCAGAAGTAATGAGTAAATATCAGATGATTATAGGGCGTGGCGAACCACTGTCATTCCCTGAACTTAATATTACCGACGTACCTGCGAAGACCGATACAGGAGCCTACCGATCAGCAGTACACTGTACCAACGCCAAAGTAGTTAAGAACAAAAATGGCGTTGAAGTACTTAGGTATAAACTTTTCTCTAAACACCCGTGCGCCAAAGAAACTGAAGTGCAAGAGACGACTGATTTCAAGCAAGTTACAATTGCAAATTCCTTTGGTCATGAAGAAAAGCGATATGAAGTAAGATTACGGGTAAAAATTGGTACTAAACTGTTCCTTACATCGTTCACTTTGGCTGATAGATCTAAAAAAATCTACCCAATTCTTATGGGTCGAAAAATGATTCGTAATAAGTTCCTCGTTGATGTTAGTATAACCAATATAAACCGCACATTGTTACGTGAACGATACGGCGTTAACTTCCCTGAAGACGAAGAGAGCACGGACGATTAATTATGAATATTGCAATATTGAGTCGAGGCCCTGGAAACTATACAACTAAACGCTTAAAAGAGGTAGCAAAAGCACGCGGGCACAACATACGTGTTATTAATCATGCCGAGTGTTACGTTACGGTAGAAAAGAGCCGACCAGTTGTACGATACAAGGGGAAAGATCTTATTGATATCGACGCTATTATCCCTCGCATCGGCCAAAGTGTTACTAAATACGGCTCAGCAATGGTGCGCCAATTTGAAATGCAGGGTGTCTATACCACAGCAAGTTCCATTGCTATCAATCGATCACGTGATAAATTACGATCAATGCAAATTTTAGCTCGAGCAGATGTAGGTATACCGAAGACAGTATTTGCTCGTGAGACAAGTGACCTTGAAGACGTTATCGAACAAGCTGGTGGTGCACCGCTTATAATCAAAGTAGCTCGCGGAACACATGGCAATGGAGTCGTACTGGCCGAAACGAAGAAAGCTGCTCAAGCGGTAATGCAAGCCTTCTACGTTGAAGGAGTGAACTTTTTGGTACAGGAATTCGTGGCAGAATCTGCCGGTGAAGACATCCGAGCGTTTGTAGTAGGCGGTAGAGTTGTTGCCAGTGTCAAGCGGCAGAGCTTAGACGAAGATTTCCGTTCTAATACGCACCAAGGCGGTGTCCCTACAGTCGTCAAGCTGACAGAAGAGGAAAGAAAGACGGCGCTGAAGGCTGCCAAAGCAATGGGGCTGACCATTTGCGGAGTGGATCTTATGCGTTCTGACCGAGGACCATTGGTACTAGAAGTGAATTCTTCTGCAAGTATTAAATCACCAGAGCTCGTTACGGGACGAGATGTGGCTGAGAAGATAATTGAGCATATTGAGCAGAATGCCAAGGGGACACGTCGAAAAGACCGCATCGGCGCCTAGAGAATCACACCGAACGGCCTGCTTACCAGCGCAGCTGGCAACCCGCCGTTCTGATGGCACTGTAACTATTTTTCAATTGCGATTCTCGACTTAGGTATTTTTATACCTTACGTCTCCGATTCTCATCGAAAAAATAGCTACAGTAC
>CAZBRN010000022.1:2141-13286 GCA_964494545.1 uncultured Candidatus Saccharibacteria bacterium
GCGTGGTATTATAGAGGGATGAATCCGCTTATCGTTATGGCCCTCATTGCCGGTATTCCTGCCGTGCTAATTAGTTTATTCCGTTCGAAAGCTAGCATGGTGTTTATGGCACTGTGTGCTGGTAGCGTTTTAACTGCGTTCGCTAGCGGTACCGTGGTGGAGTTATTGAACATATTCTCTACAAACGATAGTGACACTGCACTGGCAATTGTTAAGATAGGTCTTTTGCTAGTCCCGGCTTTCATCACTCTACTGCTGGTGAGTCGCACTATGAATGGCGCCAAAACTATGATGAACATTTTTCCAGCAATCCTGACTGGAATAACAGTTCTTTTCTTGGTAGTTCCATTGTTGCCCCCTGGAACTAAATACGGCATTGCCGCTACGTCTCTATGGAGCCAACTATTACAATACCAAGCAGTTTTAGTGGGTTCTGCCGTCTTTATTTGTCTACTCCAATTATGGGGTGGTGCACGCGGATCGCATCATAAGCGTGGTCGCCATAGTAAATAAAAGTATCTATTTTTCGAGTAGTTCGATCAATTTGTCGATATTTGGGAATCGCTCTAGCTTTTTCATTTCTTCAGCATTAAAGAATTTTAGTTCCTGACATTCTTCTGATGGTGTAAAATTGAGATCTTTGAGTTTAATCTCGTATACAACATTAGCCCCAAATTTGCCGGGGATTCTTCGCTCAAATGTCAAAAAATACAGCGGGGCAGAGCTTATAGAAGTGACTTCTAAGCCTGTTTCTTCCTGAATCTCACGTCGGAGGCATTCTTCTGGGTCCTCGCCGAAGTCGATTCCACCACCCATCATTTCCCATAGACCGTTATCTTCACGGCAAAGCAGAATGCGACCGTCGTCGTTAATGACGATTCCTTTAACACTTATTCGGTAATTACATGGTTCGCTCATAGCTCTATTGTATCAGAGCGACAACTATATCTCTGTCCCGATATATTGAAATTTTATAGCGTTCATACAATACCATTATTGGGATTTAGTTAAATTTTCTGTCAAAATTTCTTTTTCAAGACGTAAGTATTTTTCAATATCGTTGATGGCTGTTTTTCCTTCCAAGACAAGCATTGCACATATGACGTAGTGTCGAAAAAGTATTACAGACTGCAACGTATCTTTCTCTGAATCGGTTAACTGCCTCGAATTTTGATACGATTCAAGATAATTACGAGCTGATTGTGCGTCAGAGTTATACCATACACTCCATAAGCTATAGCCAAGATCCACGATGAAGGGAGCGATCGCGAGGTCATCGAAATCGAGAATCGCAGTGATTTCATCGTTCTTGTTCACGAGAATATTACCCTCATCGAAATCAAGATGGCATAATCCCCGCGGTAAATCATCTGTGAAGTTCACACAGAACTGCTTTGCACGATCAATGAATTTAATAAGCTCATTGTCTTTTAAGTCGTCAGTGGCAATGTGTTTTATGAATTGGCGTTCTCTGAGTTCGTCAAGAACAAAACCCTCGTATGGACTTTTATACTCTTTCGTTACCGTGTGAATTTTTGCTTGAAGGGGTGCCATCGTATTGATGAGGCGTGCTGTATATTCGGCAGGGTGTTTGCCTCCTATAAAATCCATACCAATAATTTGCCATGTAGTGTCGTCGCGAGTGACCATGGTAATATATTCGTTTTCATTATTTCTGACGATTTGAGGAACCTGAATTCCTTTGGATCGTAGAAATTCAGTAAAGCCAATCTCCTGATGAATATGCTCATTTGTTTTCTTCAATTTTCTATAAATGCGAAAAACAAACATGCCCTCCACGCAATCGGCAATAATAGTAGTATTTTCAATACCCGTTGCAGCAATAGTAAAGTCTTTTAGTACTAAGTCATATTTTTCAGCAATAGTAACCAGACTTTCCATAGTCACCTTAAACTGATTCGCCGATTCAATCTTCATACCCTAACTATATCAAAAGCTGGAATAGGATAACTCTGTTTTGGCAAATAAAAATACCTACGGCGAGGTAGGTATTTTAATTTGGAGGGCCCAGTGAGGGCTGCCTTTGGTACGTTTCACAATCTTCTCGGAATGAATTCCTGCGACGATTGCTCACGAACGAACTACACGACACTAAATTTTCTAGCGAAAATTTCTGTCATGAGTTCTAGACTCACCGAAACGCTGCCAAACAAAAAACTCCCTGGAAGGGAGTTCTTAGTATGGAGGGCCCAGTGAGACTCGAACTCACGACACCCTGCTTAAAAGGCAGGTGCTCTAACCGGCTGAGCTATGGGCCCACGTCAGCGTGTGATGCTGCGTTTACTATGTTGCCGACAAAACAAGTTTGCTCGGCATCATTTGTAAACTCAGCAAGCCGCTTCCTTTTCCCCTTAAAATCTTACGATTTTCGGGGACCCCTTTTATGCGGGATTGCAAGTTAGCATATACGAGAATATGCTAAATAACTCCTTATATTATCGTTATTTTGGGCGAAAAGTCAATGCTGTTTGATTAGGCCATAGGAGCGGCTGGTGGAGTAGGGTCTGTCGGTCCCATAGGAGCGGCTGGTGGAGTAGGGTCTGTCGGTCCCATAGGAGCGGCTGGTGCAATTGGTGTTCCGACTGGCATAGCGGCTTGCATTGGTGACGCTGCGGCAGGAGCCATAGTTGGTGCGCCGAGTTTGTTGAAAGTATCTTGGATGATGGCAGCACCGATTGAACCAATTAGATACAGAAATAGAAATGCCGTGACTTGGGTATATTTAGCGTTGGTGACTTTTTCGACACCACCGCAGAACTTCCATATCCAGTAGATGTTAGCGACAGGGACGATGAGGAGCCATGCAGTAGGGATGTCTGCGCCTTGAGCGTTCATTTCATCTTTTGTGCCAACATACCAAAATATTTGATATATCCCAAAAGTTACGAGTGGTAGTAAGGCAACTGCGATAGGGCTACGATTTTTCATTGATTTTCCTTTTATGGTTACTTATGACAATACTATACCACCATATCAAATAAAACTCACATTAGCAGATGTACCGCTTTTGTATTTATAGAAGTCGAGTGATACAGTCCACTTGTGAGGGGGCATAGCACACAATACCGATCTAGCTGGATATATGTACTTCTTTTGAGTTTTTTATTCGGATTGATTATTTCTCAGAGAATTACCATGGGGAATATCTGGGTTGTAGTGATCGCTTGTGCCCTCACTCCTCCCCTGCTCTATCGTTCGTATACACTTAGCATGTTAAGTATAAGTTTGTTTGGTCTCATTCTGGGAAGCTTTCGAGGCTCTGTTTTTCGGCAATCACTTCTTCCCTATAGCTCGCTTGCCGGTCGCACCGTAAAAATTCGTGGCGTGGCTCGTGACGATGCGGTCTACGGCAGGCAAAGCCAAGTTACCTTTGACGTAGGAAATATTGAAGTGATTTCTCCGGAACGGTATTCGTTACCAGGATCAATATCGGTCGGGGGTTATGGCGAGAATATGATTTACCGAGGAGACACTATATTTGTAACAGGGAAATTGTACCCTACGCGTGGCTCGAGGCAGGCATTTATCGGGTATGCCAAATTAGAGGTTATCACACGCGGCACTTCACGCATCGACGACATACGAAGAAGATTTATTTCATCCCTACAGTCGGTACTCCCCGCTCCGCTGGGATCGTTTGGTCTTGGGCTACTCGTGGGGCAACGTTCTACGCTTCCTGATGCTTTACACGATCAGCTAAGCGCAGTTGGGCTAACGCATATCGTTGCAGTAAGCGGTTATAACCTCACTATTTTGATTCAGTTTATTAGACGTTTCATGAGAGATCGTTCAAAATATCAATCAATTGTATTGATGCTTAGCCTGATAGGATTATTTGTTGCGATGACAGGTAGCAGTGCGTCTATTGTGCGGGCGTCAATCGTCAGTATTTTGAGTTTATGGGCTTGGTATTATGGTCGCACATTCAGACCAAGTGTTCTTATCTTGCTGGTAGCCGCACTGAGTGCAGGCTGGTTCCCCTCTTATTTATGGAGTGATATTGGGTGGCATCTTTCATTTCTGGCTTTTGGAGGAATTTTGATTTTGGCCCCACTGGTATCCAAGCGTTTTTTTAAAAAGGGCTCACCTCACCCAATAATCTTAGTGTGTATCGAAACTATATCGGCTCAAGCCCTGACATTCCCCATAATTTTGTATGTGTTTGGAAGATTTTCTACTATTTCTCTCATCTCAAATTTGATCATCGTTCCACTTGTACCTCTTGCTATGGCTCTCAGTTTCATTGCAGGTTTAGCTGGAATATTTGTCCCCATTTTGGCAGGATGGATTGCGTACCCAGCGCGTCTAGTTCTGACGTTCATGGTCGATAGTATTCGTGTATTTGCACTAGTTCCCAGTAGCTCTGTTCAAATTTCTATAACCATATTTCAACTTTGTATTCTCTACGGTTCTATATTTGCAGTAATGCTACTCTTGTGGCGAAAAACGCTAACAAATGATAAAATTACAGAGTAAACTTCAACTTCTGAATGACAAATGACGAGGAGCCAAATATGAGTGGTCACAGTAAATGGTCAACAATTAAACGAGCAAAAGGCGCAAAAGATGCTGCCCGTGGTGCGGTATTCACCCGACTTGGGAATGCGATTGCGGTCGCAGCACGAGCGGGAGCCGACCCAGACATGAACTTTAGTCTCCGGCTTGCGATAGACAAAGCCAAAGCGGCCAACATGCCTCTTGCCAATATTCAACGTAGTGTCGACCGTGGTAGCGGCAAACTTGGCGGAGATCAAATCCAAGAAGTAATGTACGAAGGGTATGGCCCTGGCGGCGTTGCAATTCTTGTGGAGTGTGCCACTGACAACCTCAACCGAACCTATCCAGAAGTGAAATTAGCCTTTAGTAAACATGGCGGCAACATTGCCGAAAAAGGCGCAGTTGCCTTTCAGTTTGATCACAAAGGAATGATTCGCGTAAAGGGCGGCGGTGATGAACTAATGCTCCAGGTACTTGATGCTGGTGCCGAAGATATCGAATCCGACGACCAAGACGGCAGCGTTGAGTCTATCGTCTACACCGATATGAAAGATCTTGCCAAAGTTCGCGATGCCCTCAAAGATGCCGGTGTGGAAATTATGGAAGCCGAGCTCACCTACGTACCAAACAACACCGTTGAAGTGACCGACCAAGCCACTGCCGGCAAGATCATGCGTATTATGGACGCCCTCGAATCGATAGATGACGTCAGCAATACCCATGTAAACTTCGACATCGACGACTCACTACTGTGAGTAGGATGCAAAAATGAGGATATTGGGGATTGATCCAGGCACCGGGATTTTGGGATTTGGGGTGATCGATGTCGATGCTCGCGGCACCATGCAAATTGTCGATGCTGGAGTCATTCGTACGCCGGTGCACGAAGACGATGCTGTACGTTTGCTGACAATTTTTGAAGAACTAACCGATATTATTGCTCAAAATAAACCAACTATTATGGCAGTCGAGAAATTGTTTTTCTCGCGTAATGTCACAACAGCAATGACCGTGTCGCAAGCCAGAGGCGTAGTGCTTTTGCTCGGCATGCAAAATGGTATGGATCTGTATGAATACACGCCAATGCAGATAAAACAGGCGATTACGGGTTACGGTAAGGCTGATAAAAAACAAATTCAAGAAATGGTCCGAGTGTTACTCAAACTGAAAGAAGTTCCAAAACCCGATGATGCAGCTGATGCTCTTGGTGTGGCCATTACGTGTCATATGAGTATGAGATAATAGAGCTATGAAGCATTTCTTTATTGCCTATCGGCACACCGGAGAAGATATTATGGAGCTTGAAAAACGGATTCGAACCGTCGAAATCGCCATGGCTACGAATAATGTGAAAGTGTATGCCACACTGTTTGACGAAAAATCATTCCAAGCTGAGCACAAATCTGCTGGGCAAATCATGGAATCGGCAGTTCACAAAAGCGCAAATACCTATGTCCATGAGCTAGCGAGCCATACGTTTGTGTTTGATGATCTAGCTGATTTGTCGACCAAGATTATGGGGCTCGAACTATGATTGCCACGCTCAACGGCGTTGTAGCCGAGACAGAATCAGGCATAGTAGTTATAGAAGTTGGCGGTGTCGGCTATGGCGTAATGGTGACGGCTACCGACCAAGGGACTCTAGCAACTGGGACAAAAGTAAAACTGTATATTTATGAAAATATCAAAGAAGACGCCCACAATTTAATTGGATTTAAGCTGCAAAGTACAAAAAAACTATTTGAACAATTACTGAGCGTCAAAAATGTCGGCCCTAAAGGTGCTCTCGCGGTACTTGATATCGGTAATGACGCGGTCGTTCGATCAGCAATAGCCGGTGGGGACGTTAAGGCTTTGCAATCGGCCAAAGGTGTTGGCAAACGTGCAGCAGAACAGATTGTGGTCGAGCTTCGCGACAAAGTAGGAGCACCAGTTGGCGAAGCAGCTGAACAACTCATTGGAAGAGCAGGCGTAAATACTTCTGACGAAGCAGTCCAAGCACTTATGGCACTCGGCTATAGTGATTTTGATGCAAGCGCGGCACTCGCCGACATAGATACATCACTTTCCGTTGAAGAACGGATAACACTCGCTCTCAGAAATTAAGACTACGAATTTATGCTACTTCGAGATGAGCTGGGTTTCCGGCGTGTCTCAAGAATGCTTCAGAGTACGACACTTGTGGTACCTCATTGCAAACGCTAATAGCTATTCCCGCTAAGTACGATACTTGCTCAGAACTCAACGCTTTACCCGCATCATATAGTTCGATAGGAATTGCTTCGGGGGGAAGCCGATGTATGGTGTGCATCGATGGCGCCACGACATTTACGCCGATGAGAAGTGGGGAACTTATCACCGGATTTGAACGTCTGGTGCGCAAGTAAAGCGCGTCGCCGCTTCAAGGATAAGTGTATGTGCTGCTTTTGGGATCGACAGAGGATAGGCGCGAGCGACAAATGGGCGCGAAGCGTCGGTTAACTCTTGTAATGAATCATCAGAGATTGTTCGATACAGCTCAAAAGTAGCATGTGTCTTATATAGATTATACAATATATGTTATAAATTAACAACTTTTGCATTAGTACCTACCTTAGCCGTGAGTTTTCCATGTACAATATATCTATGGCAATTGAGAGAATCGTAAATACATCGGCAGAGCCGGATGCAGTTGAGCAAGATCTCGAACAAACAGTTCGACCTCGTGATTTTGATAACTACATTGGTCAAAAACGTCTTAAACAAAATCTCAAGTTAGCTATAGACGCGGCCCAGAAACGTGGTGAACCGCTTGACCATATACTGCTCTATGGACCTCCAGGGCTTGGTAAAACAACAATGGCAAGTGTCATTGCCAACGAAATGGGAGCACAAATCCGAATAACCAGCGGTCCAGCTATCGAGCGAGCTGGGGATTTGGCTAGTTTGCTTACTAATCTTCAAGATGGCGATATCTTGTTTATCGACGAAGTCCATCGAATGCACCATAGCGTAGAAGAAGTATTGTATAGCGCAATGGAAGATTTTAAACTCGACATCATGCTCGGCAAAGGCCCCAGCGCCAAAAGTCTGAGGCTCGATCTTCCGAAGTTTACGCTCATAGGCGCAACTACCCGCACCGGCTCACTGGCAGCTCCGCTGCGTGATCGCTTTGGTATGATCCATCGGCTTGAATTTTATACGCCTTCTGAAGTTGCACAGATCATCGAACGAACCGCGGGTATATTGAATATTGGCATTCACGCCAAAGCAGCGGAACAACTGGCTGAGCGAGCTCGACTGACGCCTCGTATTGCCAACCGATTACTCAGACGAGTCCGAGATTATGCAGATGTAAACGGGGATGGAATTATCGACACTACAATCAGCAAGAACGCACTTGAACTTTTGGAAGTTGATGAACTTGGGCTCGATCCGGGTGATCGAATGTTGTTGCTAGCAATAATAGATAATTATAACGGCGGCCCAGTTGGGGTAGATACGCTAGCGGCATTAACGGCAGAAGAGCGCAGTACTATCGAAGATTTTTATGAACCATACTTAATGCAGATTGGACTTCTTGAACGTACGACTCGCGGCCGAAAGGTAACCCCAAAAGCATATAAGCATTTAGGCAAAGAACCATCATCGAATATCTAACCGATACAGATGAGCTCAAAATTCTAATTTGCTGGTATAATAAGTCCAATGAATCCCCCAAAACAAGATTTTAATCGGACTCTAGGGCAACTTGGTCCAGATGAACAGTTACTCGCAGTCATAAAACGACATCCGTTTGGAATCGTAAAATTATATGCTCAAATGCTCGTTGCAGTTATATTCGCCGGTGGGCTGATCATGGCTTTGCTGCCTGAACTTATTCCCCGAGAAGATAATCCTGGAATATATGTTGGAGTTGGCATTATTGCAGTCATACTCATAGCTTTTTTAGTGATTATTCTCGCAATTGCGACAATTATCTACGGTCGCAATAGGCTCGTTGTGACGAGCGAGACTATTACCCAAACGCTGCAACTTGGTTTATTCAACAAGAAAGTGTCGCAGTTGGCTGTTTCAAATATTGAAGATGTGACCGCTCAGAAAACAGGGTTTTTCCCAACGGTACTAAACTATTCACGGCTGCTTATCGAGACGGCTGGAGAACAAGAAAACTTTTATTTTGACTACTGCCCCTCAGCTGATCATTATGCCAAATTGATTCTAGATACTCGCCAACAATTTTTAACTGGCCGGGAGTTTGAATTCAATATGCAAAGCAGAGGGCACGCTGGACCGGCGCCGCAGCAATATGCCGCACAGCCTGCCTACCAGCAGCAACAATATGGTGCGACTGAGTACGCACAAGCACCGCAACAGGCGCCTGCACCCTACCCCGAGCAGCAACCTGCACCACAGCAACAACAGTATGCTACGCCTCCACCACAAAACTACTATCAAGGTGAGCAGCCGCAACAAACTCAGTCTCCTGTAGACCCAAATCAAATCCCACCGTTTCAATCATAAAAAAAGGTAAGCATGTGAAACTATTACAGCAAAGTCGAGGGTTCTCTAGTGTTGAGCTAATGGTTGCTCTATCGATCTTGTGCATACTCGTGGGTTTTGGATTTTTATCTAGCCAGACATTACAACACCGCAATAATGATACGAAACGCGTAAATGATATCGATGCAATCCATAAAAATTTGGAGTCGTATTTCGCTAAAAAAGCAATGTACCCAACGCTTGATAATATGAATGACAAATCGTGGCTGAAAACAAATATGACACTTTTAGATTATGAATCGTTACGCGACCCTCTCGGGACCTCCCAAAAGTTAGCGGATGAGCCAGTCGGTAATCAGTATAGTTACAGCGTTAGATCTAATGACGGCCAGCCCTGCGACAATGGTACAACGCAGTGCAAGAAGTACACCCTAACAGCAATTAAACAAGAATCACGAAAATTCTACACAAAAGTTAATATCAATTAAGATACGATTTCAATTTTGCTTTGTCGGTAAGGATAATCAAAGACTTATCGACGATTACTATTCCTTTTTTAACCAGCGCATTTAGTTCGCGGCCCGTTGTCTCGCGAGTTGCATTAATTGAGCTGGCTATATCTTGATGGCGAAGGGGGACATCGATTACTATTCCTTGGTTGGTTTTTTTACCAAAGCGAGATGCCGACCCTAGAAGAAATGATATAAGTCGTTCGCGAACGGTGCGATACTCAAGTGTCATAATACGTTCAGAGTGAATGCGGTACATTTCGATTGTCATATCGAGTATTGGTGCCATGGCATCAGGGTAGTTGTGCAGATAATCGAGATAATCTTGTCTACTTATTTTCCAAACTACGGAAGGTGTCAGGACTTCATAGATTACGCTTCGTTCCTGGCCAGTAATCGCCCATATTAGCGGAAATATTTCATGTTCTTTTCGGATGATCAGTAAGTTCTCTTCACCGTATTTGGTGATGTCAAAAGCTTTCACTATCCCTGTCTCAATATAAAAAACCGCCGATGGCATTTCGCCAGGGCGGATGATGAATTCACCTTTTTTATACGTCAACTTTGTGCCCCCATGAAAGGTATCAATAAGCGATTGTGTTTGAGATGGGGAAGCCAACATGTGTGTATTATGACACGATTTTATAAACTTTCAATACATTACCTGTAGCGGTGTGATCTAGCTCACAGACACTAGGCGATTAGGTTAACGGCAATCTTCAGCTCGGAGGAATATAGTGGTTAGTGTAAGAGGAGGAAGATATGGTACACAAAAAGATCGTTCAGCAACAGTTGGCACGAATCGGCGCTACAACGCCATTTTGGGGAAAACCTGAAATGAATGAACTACCAAAAATCCTCATAGACGGTGAAGAAATTCAGCACATTATCAACGGCTATTATCATGGTGGATTTGCGACTCTTTGCGCTACTAATATGAGGCTTCTACTCATCGATAAAAAAATGTTCTTTCTGAACTTAGAAGATATTCGGTACGACATGATCGCCGAAGTAGATTATGGTCATCAATTCGTAGGAGCGACGGTACATATTCGAAGCTTTAGCAAAGATCTTAAATTCCAATGTTTTAAACAACAAGAATTACGTGACTTCACAAATTTCATCCAAAAACGAGTCATGGAACTTCGGGGTCATCAGGTCGATAATTTCCAAAATTCTCGCAACATATCAGCTCGTCAGGGTGCCATTCCATTACAGATATTTGAGACAAATACCACCGAATTGACTGATGATCAGGCAGAATCGGTTGTTCCGCTCGATACTGCAACCTGGCAAAAAGTTAATGAAGCTCGTCGACTCGTGAACCCGTATGCTCAAACACCTTTAATGACTCGCCGTAGAGTCGGACGATTTACGTACGCGAACGATAAGTAAGGTAGTTGCTGGTATGGGTGGAGAGAAGACAGCATTTCGATACTTTCTCGGAACAAGCACATTCACGTGGAGAATATTTTGCTACGCAAAATGCTCCTTCGTGTCATGCTCGAAGTAAACTTCTACGCGTGCCACTTGTCTTCGAACTCTCGTGGGCTCACAGACGTTCACCACGAGAGTTCGTTTCTCCCAATAAACTAAAAAAACCACCGCTTCGGGTGATTTATTTAGTTTGGTGCGG
>CAZBRN010000023.1:0-12883 GCA_964494545.1 uncultured Candidatus Saccharibacteria bacterium
AACCAACAGCAGTATTCGCCTTCGCCGGCTCCGGCGTGACCACGGTATCGGGGGGGTTCGCGGCAGTCTCATCCATCCTGCGCTGCCACGCCGCATAGTTCGCACGATCCTCCGCATTACGATACGCGTCATCACGCGCCTTAATGATCTGTGTTTTCTGCAAGTTCAACGCATTCGCCGCACCCTCGCCATACATCGAATCGAGGCTAGACTTACGATCATAAAAATCGTTCTTCGCGCGAGCATACTCATTCACCGCTTCACCACTATTAAAAATACCGCGAGCAGCGAGATTCGCGTTCGACGCTTCAGTCGATTGGCGTGAAGCCATCCTTGTTGCTTCGAGCATCTTCGCAAAAATATCTGGGTTATCTTTGAGTTGACGCTCAATATCAGTCAAGTCGGCAGACGCGACATCACTCGCATACGTAGCATCATTCATATCCTGCTGCCAAATATCATCCCGCGTAGTCAAATCGCCAAGCACAGGCTTCGGCGGAGCAACCGGAACCGGAGGAGTCTTAATAGGATTGACACCCATCTTTGGCCCCGTCTTAGCAGCATTCTTCCCATACTTCGCATCCCACTGTTGTTGTCGGAGCTTCGCATTCCTCCACTCCTCCAACGCGGCAGTACCACCAAGCGGAGCAGGCGGCACCACGGGACGCGGCGGGATCTTCGCCGGAGCCTTCACGGGCTTCACCACAGGAGCCTTCACAGGCTTCACCACGGGAGCCTTCCCCGGTCGCTGCACCGGCTGCTTAACCGTACCCCCAGAACCCACGGGCTTCAACGAACCCGACGGCTTCGGCGCGGGCTTGGGGGCGCTGGCAGGAGCGTAGTCAACGTGTGGCCCACCAGGCTTGCGCTTCGGCGGATCAGCAGCCTTACGTACCACAGCTTTCGCCGCTCCCCCCGATTGTGAGGATGGCGGGCCGTTACGAAGCACGGGAGGACGCGAGACGTTACCACCCTGGGCGACGCCACTACCTGGGTAGATTCCTTGCTGTGGTTTCTTCTTATTTTGGTAAGCCATGACTAGCCCCCATTATGCCGCAGGACGAGGCGGCTTGGGAGGCTTTGGCCCCGGCTTAATCTTACCCATCGGGCGCGGAGGCTTCGCCGGGATCTTCATCTTCGGCGGTGCTTCCTTATATGGATCAAACTTCGCGTTCGGCTTTAGCTTGATCGGATTCGGCTTCTTCTTCATAGTATCCCCCTTGTTATGCCGGACTGATCCAGTGCGCGTATAGCCCGCAGACCCGGTGCCCTATGGACGTGGCTTCGGAGTAAATGCCGTGGCTACCGGCAGCGCCGCCCCATGAGTACCTGACCTTAATGTAATCTCCGGCGGCGAACTCATATATCGTGTTTGCGTGGTTCGAGAACCCGCCAGTGTTATAGCCAAGATGCTCGTTGTACGCTATATCAGTCGTCCCGTTAAGTTCTATTACGGACGAGCCATTTATGAGAACAGCCGACCCGGTAGCCCTCCATAAGAGGTTGTACCCGATGAGGTACTTCCCCGGCAAAGTGAACGTGATCCGATCATTCGCCGGATCTGCTGTAATACTGCCATCAGAGTGTAGGGTGTCAGTGTAATCAACGTAAGCAGTCGCCCCGGCGGTAATAAGGCCGGGATGAGTAGCGTTGCGCCAGATCAGACACGACGGGGGAGTGAACCACGTCGCATCGACCTGACCAGCCGCCGTGGTCGTCGTCAAGACTTGACCATTCGTTCCCGGCGTGATCTTCAACGGGTTGAGTCCACGATTCAAGTGGTCACGAGACTCATGCTGCTGACTCTTCAAGCGATCATTAAGTACGCCATGCAGCAAATCCTCTTGCCCCGACGAGAACTCTGATGGGAGAATCCTCGCCTGCTTCTCCAACGCCTCGATGCGCCTAAGCAACTCATTGGTATCAGGAGCCTTGTCGATCACGCCGCAGACACCCTACCCTCAACCGTGCCCTCCACGACGATCTGGATAATATCCAACCTAGACGACCGATCAGAAGTCGAATCGCGGATCTCCACGCCGAACGTATCACACTCCTCAACCTGTGGATGCCACGTAAAAGTCTGCACCCGCTGCCCCGCATCAGCAGTCTCACTACTCGTCAAAAGATCATACGGCGTACTACCAGTACCCGGAGCGCCACCCATAACAAGAAAAATACTAGGCCCGTCAGAACCAATGCCCTTCACGCGCATCGTCGTATACACAGCCTCGGGGCGGACACGCACCCCATACTCCCCATACATCAAACTCGCGTATGAGCATTCAATAAACCCGCCATCACCATCCGACTCAGAAGAGTTCCCCGTAATCAAATACTCCAGCGAATACCCTTTAGTAGACCCCGCCTTCGACAACACAACACACGGATATCCGAGTCCCGTCGGAACAATCCCCGCAATCGTGTAGTCAGACAACGTGGTAGACGTAATGCTCGACCATCTCATCGTCGGAGTATGAATAAGAAGAATCCCAGACGGACTACCATACGTTGCGAGTATGGTCTGTGTCCGTGGAGCCACAAGAATATACTCCCCATAAGCACAAACAACCATCTCATTGAGTCGCGTCTGCACAGCATGACGGAACGCTTGGGGCTGTGGAATGGCGCGAGGGCTAGCCCCGGGACGATACACCATCATTCCCTTCTTGCTATCCACGAAGAAGAGGCCATCATCATTCTCGTCGAACGAGAACCCATCCTTAATCGAAATACCCGGATACGTCGTAGTAACATCAAGCGAACCAGCGCCACTAAACGTCGGCGATCCGTGGATAACCGTCATCCCAGACTCTTGCCACACTACAAGAGCGCCGCCATAGCTTTTCATCGCAACTTTCGACCCGAACCGCGTATTCAGGTCAACAAACCCATTCGCGCTCCAAGCACGAATCCCAGACGAAGCCTCATTATTCGTCGCACTCACAGTAGCCGTAGAATCAAACCCCTCCTGCGAGCCGATGATCCCACTCCACCGAAGCCTCGACGGCTTGATCAGGGAGGTACCAGCAGCAGGGTCAGCGGTATTCGACTCTGGCTCTCTCGTGAACCCTAGCCATAAGCGTTGCCCATGCTCACACGCGACCCGAGCATGAGCATACGACGCCGCATTATTACCCCACGCGCTCGTGGTTTTCTGCCCACCATATAAGAGTTCCTGCTGGCTAATCGTGTACGGCCTGCCAGCGGTTAACTGATCACCCTTATATGGTTCTGACAGGACGAGTGTTTGCGCTGTAGTGTTAATACTCTTGATCGTGTATGCCCGACGATACCCGATGCTGTCTGACACGGAGAATAGCGAGCCGACCATTGCCGCAGTCCACGTCGTACCAGCCCCCGTAACACTCGTCCCGTTGGCGGTCATCGTCACGCTACCCGTCGAATACGACGAGACGTTAGGACACACAAGACGAACATAGTCAGGACGTGAAGTATCAGTCGAAGAGCTATAATCCTGCCCACACCACACAAACTTCCCGTCAACATAAGGGATCTTCGTAACAGGATGCGCTCCAACACCAATACTCGTACCGCCGGAAGATGACGCTTTCAAGTATCCAGAGGGGCGCGTTCCCGCAGACGGTATCGTCGTGCCAAGGTACGGCCCCACAGTGACGCTACTAAACGGGTTTGTGAACTCTGACGTGGAGTGAACCGTACTGATCTCGCCGGCATTGATAGCCGACCCATCAGCATCCATCATCCCGCCACGCTTGCGAATAACCCCATCTTGGTCACAGAGCATATTACTCAGGAATGCGGTCTTGCTCCTATCGGCGAGGTAATAGTCGGGCGCGAACTCTAATCCGTCGGGGAGAGCCGCGCCATCAAACGTATCAATGGTCAGGCGGAACTTCTTACCACCATCCAAGTATTCAAAGCGGTTCATTAGAACACTCCGAAGTCTTGCGAAGGATGCGTCCTCAAAGACCCACGATATTCACCACTAGGACGCTGCCGCCCACCACTCCGCGCCACATACCGCTTCAACGCAGGCAACCCACTAACCTTATCGCTCAGGAAGCGTGTCATCGCCGCAGAAGCCTTCCCAGGCTGATCCTTATACTCATAAGCCATCGACAGTGCGTACGGCACGAGAGTCCCCCACACGAACGCAGCAGGAATAAAATCGTACGTCGCAGCAGTATCGGCAATCGTCGGTGGCCCCGTCGTACCACTAACTTCCAGCGTCGAGCCGGTCAACGGCACCGGATGTAATACGAGGCGAGGGAAATCGAAAGCGTACACAAACGGAGTCGTATTCGCCTGCGTCCCCATACGGAGTTCATCCATCTCACTCATCGTCACCTGCGACAACGGCAGATTCGTATTCGCACTATCAGTCAACCGGATCGAATCAATACTCAAAAACCCCTGAGTAGAGAACGGTGGAGCAAGAACATCATAATCAGAGCGTGACGGTAATGTCACCACAAGACTCTTAGAACCAGTCACCCCAGAATACGCCGACGACAACGTAATCGTCGTACCCGTCGCACTCGCCGCCGTATACGCCACCCCATCAAGCGTCACGCCCAGAGAACCATACGTCGCAATCAAATCAACAATCTCAGCAGACACGCCAGTAATCGCCGTAGTAGTATCCGTCGCACCCACAGCCGAGTCGGTAAACGTATTCAAGCTAAACGTAGTAGGAAGCGGAGTATGGACTAACTCTGCTTCCATAGCGATGACTTGTGCAGCCTCGATCAGGTACGACAAGATCAGGGCGCGATCTGTGGACGCGGCGGTAGCGTTCATACGCGCATGAGCCGCGATGCGGTCAATCATCTCATCGCCACTCACAAACGTAACAGCCACGCGCTAACCCCTAGAATCCGGCCCGCTTATAATCAAGCTGCTCCTGCGGCATCCAATACACGCTAAACGTACCATCAGTACGATTAGCGAGAGTAACACGGAACTTCCGCGCACCCAACCCCAACTCTTCGCTAACCACCGACTTGTGGGACGCAGAACCCGACGCGAGGAATGCGACGTTAGCATCGAACGTGTCAGTACCAGCGTATACCCACTCGCCGGCACTGGTCAACCCTGGCACGAGCTTCTCATACACGAGATCCGCGCCAGTAGTAACACCCGTAGCAACTACAGCGAAGCAGATCAAGTCGATACTGCCGTAGATACGATTCTCTGGAGCGCCCAAATCAATCGTACCAATAACACCATTAGCGGCAACATCAGTGCCCAGCGTAATAAACGTGGATGCGCAATCGACAACAGCCCTCATACTCTACTCCACTCCGAAGTCAGAACCAAGCACCATAAACGTGAACACGCCATCCACCTGGAACGCGACACTCTCGGTAGAAGTCTGATTCCACGTCGATGCCAGATTCAAATACACCTTACTCGTGCCAGCAGAAGCGTCGATAACTCCGAAGCTACCAGCAGCACCATGATCGAACGCGGCTACCGGAGTGTTCGCAACCTCAGACACGAGAGTCGTAGTAGCGACGTGGTTGGCGAGCGTGGTGCCCTCCATCACATTCTCCATCGCAGCAGACCCCGCGCCCAGGGTAGCAATCGCACCCGTAGCGACAGTCGTACCAAGACCGACCTCACCAGCGGTAGCCGACAGGCCAGTAGGTGCGAGGCTCGTCATCTTCAGCGTGGTATGAAGAGGAGCGATGATGCCGGATGGGAGAGTGAACAAGTCTTGTCCGAACCCGAGGGCCGCATCAGACCCGATGACCTTCCCGAACGTCACCGTCGAGAACGCTAGTCGGTACAAGATATTATCGTACGAGTACGTCTGGAACTTCGACAAGATCTTCGTCGCATCATTGTCTGTGCTAGTGATACCAGACACGAGTGCGGCAGACTTCTTCCCGAACTTCGCCTTTGGCTTCAATGCTACTGCCATTATCCTACCTCTTTTATTCCGAGGATAGCACCACAGTAGCAGCACATATCCGATTCCTTATACCCAGATGGTACCCTATAAAAGGGGAACACATCCTTCAATCTTCGCATCAACCGCTCATGCTCCTCCGGCATCTCCGGCTGGAAATCAAAACACCGCCAACACGCCTCACCACGAGCAACCACAGCCTGCTCCTGCTCAGTACGCATCTTCGGGCCAATCATCTCATTCGAGTTAAAATCAACAAGAATCTGAGCAGGCTGCAAATAGCCCCGCTCACGAGCCTTCCGAATACGCTTATACACAGCATCCGGATCATACGAACCATCCGTCGCATTCGCCTCAAACGAATACTGATCCTCCACATCCTCCTCAGACCCAGCGTAAACCACGGGAACATTCTGATCCACACGATTCTCACGATCCAACAAAGACTTCCGCTCCAGCTTTGCCACCTCGTCGTCGAAGCGGTCATCCTGATCTAGGATGACCGCTTCACGACGGAGCTTCTCCATATCGAATCCAGCGTTCGTATACATCGCTACGACGCATCCTCCACACCATCATCAGCAGACTCATCGCCGCTAGCAGCAGCAAGATACTCCAAGCCGTTGAGAATCTCCTCTCGCACAGCACCCGTATCACCCTGCTGTAACCCACTTATACCCACGAGATCACGACGCAACTCATACGCCGCATACCCCTTCAAGAGTTTAAGGTTCGCCTCATAATCATCCGTAAGCTGCTGTGCGACAATCTCCAACACCGTATCAGCAGGAAGCGTATCCCACCCAATGAACGGAACAGGATGCGGATTCTTCCGCTCCACACGAACGCCACACTTAGCAATACGCGGATCTTTTGAGTATGCGATCCAATCCTCGATACGCTCCAAGAACTCTGCGTCAGTCTCAAACGGATGCGAATCATCATCCAGGTTAAGAACCTGAACACCACCAGATTGTGCGCCGATCCCATCAGGGCCAGTAATCGCAGTCTCGATATTACGGAAGTTCCGACGATTCGTTCTGAGAATCTTCCCAGTCTGAAGAATGGTCACATCCTCATCGGTGACGGATCCCTTCGGCCACTCCAATGGGAGAGTGCCAACATTACACGCCACGTATACGCGGCGATTATCGAGGCTATCCTCGACTGCTTCAATGAAGCTACTATATTCCTTGGTACTCATACTTCTAGTCCTTTCTCCTGATACGACTCCCCCCCGACAATAGCATCAGGAGCCGCTATTGCCGGGGGGAACTGTGTGACTAGGATATTACTATGCTGCCCACGCATTCCATAGGTAGCATGACTCTGGGTGGCCCCAGATACCAGCGAAGTCAGTGATGATCTCCTCCTCGTATCCGTCCACAGAGGTTCCCTGTCGATCCTTGATGATCTTCGTGTTACGACCATACTTCAGCTTTGTGACTGCCGGGTCGAACGCGAACGCATACTTGGAGTAGTTATCACCCTCCAACGCTACGTTACGCACGAGGCTCAGATCACCATGAGCTGACTCATAGTCCATGATGCGGAGGCCGTGCTTACGCTGCCCCTGCTTCGTGCGCTGGAGTGAAGCAGCGAACTGGTTAGCGATACCATGAACGGGTCGAGCCATCTGCATGATGCGCTTATCAGACTCGCCACCACGGAACAGTACCTCGTTACCAGCCTCGAATACAGCCTCGGTGACTGTAGACGCGCCATTCACGTTACCAGTAGCATACCGCTCAACCCAAGGAATGATGCCGTAGGTAGTAGCAGTGCCACCGCTTACTGCGCCTTCGCTGAATAGCAGGAGGAGTTCGAGTGCCCGCTTGTGCGTAGCAACCATCTTCTCGCGCTGTCGAGCATCCTCCTTACCACCATAGGTACCACCACGAGCGGATAGCTCTTGGAGTAGCCCACCGATTGACCAGTTGTGTCGCACGGTCTGGAGGTAGTTAGAGTATTGCGTTTCAGTAGTGGTGACTGCGGTTCCGAGTGTCGCGCCTTCAGCGTATGCTGGGCCGAGAATCAGAATCTCGTCATTGTCTACAATCGTGCCGGCAGAAACGTGGCCCCAGCTACGAGCAGTAACAACGATGCTAGTCGCTGATCCGCCAGTCGTGGTGAGACAAGTCTCTCCCGTTCGAGTGAACTTAATGAGCCAGCCAACACCGACGTATGATCCCATAGGGGTGTCGACGGTGAAGGTTGTATCAGTCGCGCCGTTGGAGATGCCGCCGTTGATGCGAGCAAACTTTGGAACAAGCTCATCTACGTGCCAGGAAACAGTCTTAGCGATTGCGTCCTCTGTGCCAAGCATGACGAGCGTGGTGTAGAGTGCAGCATCCTGCTTCTCATAGTTGAAGATAGCCTCGTGCATATCTACTTTAAGGCGAGTAGAGGCGATGCCTGCTACTGTGGTGCGTTGCCCCGAGGCAACGGCGGGTGTGCGATCAGCCATGAGTGGCTTCTCCCTTTCGATTGAAACGATTACCAGATTGGTCGCTACAATCGGGGACTGGGTGCCGGAAACTTCTCGGGCCTGGTCATATTGCTTGTAGCATCGCTTCGGATCGAACGGGTGCCGACCCCTCCTGAGAGTTCGGGCCTATTCGCTTCCTACTAACCCGCACAATAGGCGGTCACTCACGCTCTGTCAAGTCCACGCATAGCAACGCCCCCGTGGGACTGGAGAGAACCACGGGGGCGAAGATGCAAGTTCAGCCCGACGAAAGGCAGACTAGGCTACGTTATCACCCACCAAAGAATACGTCAAACCCATTCGGAATCTCAGAGCCACCAATCGACTGTTGCACACGCTGCGACTCATCAACCCCACCACTCTTAGGCGCAGACCGGCCAGTACCCCCAGCAATCCCCCGAGCCTTCGGCTTCGCCACGGGAGCCTCCGCCTGCTGCGCCGCGATGCGCTTCTCCACAATCCAGTTGGTAGCAGCCTCGTGTGAACCGAAGATAACTGCGGTAGCAGCAACACGATATGCCTGCTCTAACGCCGAGCGGCTACGATCACCCATAATATGAGGGTACTGCTGCAAATATGAGCCGATCTCCGAATCGTAGTGAGCGACATCAATATCCTCAAAAAGCTCGGACGTGAATACAGTCTCCGCCGCAGCCTGAGCATTCACCATCACAGCCTCTTGACGGTATGGCTCTATTTTTGCCTCGACCTGAGCCTCATAATCCGAGCGAATAAGGTCTTGACGGAACTGTTCCGCGAGTTGAGCAGCACTCATCACACGCTCATCCCACTCTAACGCAGTCTCCTCATCACCCTCATCACGACTAATCGCCGCACTCGCAGCCATACGAGCCGCATCAGCCTGGATCCGAGCAATCGCCGCACTCGCAGCCTGCTTATCCCCATACTGAAGTGCTACCCCAAAACCCTCCACGGGATTCTGCGCGACCATCGCCGCCAAATCCTGTGGAGCTTCCACGGGTTGCGCCACCGGGGCCGCAGCAGCTTGTTGCCGGAGTTGCTCCAACTCCCACTGAGTCTTATTGAACTGCTCACGAAAATGGAACGCAGCCTTCTCAGCAGCCAACTGATCCTTATACCTTAGACTGGGAACGTCCGACTCGTCATCGTCGGAATCGTCGTCATCGTCTGTGGGATCGCCCTCATCGCTATCTTCTGGATCTTCATCATCTCCAGACTCGTCAAGCTCTCCACCTGCCCCCGCATCTTCATCTGACTCTGGAGTAGCCTCATCGTATTCAACGAGATCGACGGATTCCCCATCCTCGCCTCTAGCGTCATACTCCGCCTCCGCAGCCTCTAAAACCTTATCCAATCCAAGTACCTCGTTCGGACTCTCGCCGGCTTCCTCGCCAAAGAGAACTTCCCGCGCTTGATTACTATACCCACTCATAGATTCCCCCTGATTTATAGATCGACGATTTCAACGCCATCACTTATACCATGATCCGAATAATCGCCTAACGGCCTCGGCTTCAAAGTTTTACCCGCAAGATCCTCGTTCGGCCCCGCAGCCCAATCACCATACGACGCCGGCTCCGCCAAGGCTTCCATATTCTCTGTATCGAAGAACCCGCGTTGCCGCACGTCCCGTATCGGATCACTCATTCCATGCTCCTCTGGATTGAAGTTCATTGATCGAGTCTTGCGCCCTCGACTCCACGAGATTCAAGACTAGCTGATACGCCCTGATACTACCAACCCGACGATCCATCACCCGATGATCATCCTCACCACGCTCCAACCGAGCGCGTTCATGATCAAGCAAGATACCCACTTCGGTAATGAAATCTGCGAACTGCGGTGATTGCGCGAGGATCTGCATCGACGATAATCTTCGCCGATGCTGCGCCAGGTCAAGCTCCGTCTGATCCACTACGCCGGAGCCTGCCCCTCAGCCGGAGGTGGAGCCATCTGCTGCTGCAACTCCATCTGCTGCTGCATCGACTGACCATCAATCTGCAACTGAGTCTCAGCCTGATCCAACTGAGCCTGCTGCTGACTCTTCGCCACCGGAGCAATATCAATCACATCATACGCAGACACAAGCTCCTTCAACAACTTATCGACCTGCTCAAACTCCACCGTCCCCGGCTGAATCATCGGCATAATCGCATTCCACAACGTCGTCAAACTATTCTGCCGCTGCTCACGCAAGACCCTACTCGACGCAACCTTCGCACGGAACGCTAAGAGCCCCTTAGCCTCGGGCACCTTGATATCAACGCCACCCGCAGCACGCAAGACATCCTCGTCATCACAGTACTGCATGATCCGGCAATGATACTTGCGAACCACGCGGCCCCAGTCATCATCGCTAACCGTGACCTCTAGCCGCGTACGGCTCTTCGCCTGACTCAAGTTATTCGACGACTGAGTAGCACTCCCCGAGTTTGCAATACCAGCAACCGTAGAGTTCATGCCAGTCTGACGCTCGACGTGATCGCGTTCCATCTGAATCAGGGATTGCATGTTATAGCCGGTGAGGCTCGCCACGTCCTGCATGATCTTCACGCTCGACTCGCCGCCACGAGTCGGAATCTTCGCATCAGGATAAATATCGTACTTCGCAGCGTTCTGATCCAACTCCTCATCCACCAGCTTCGGCGGTCGAGTAGCCATCGTCACAGCATCAACAAGCTCGTTATAGAACTTCCAATACCCCGACTGTCCCTCCTCCGCGTCAAGCACAACACTCGAACCGTCAAGATTCACCTCGGACTCTACAATCCGCACAACCTCAAACGGGACTTGCTTATCCTCAAAAATCGGATCATCAGCATTCTCATCCACCCGAATGATCACACTCTTATTCGCCACAGCAACCATGCCATGCGGAGTCCAGCGTTCATGGATCGTATGCAACCCAGTACGCCGAGCCTCAAACGCCTCCGACGTTTCATCGGGACGCTGCTGCGCATCCGAATCCCCAGAACCCCCTTCTAAGAGATCATCCAGGTTCGAGTAGAACGGTTCACCATCATCATCCTTCACAGCCCTCAAATCATTGATCGTACCCTTCCAACGATGGAAGCAGTAACTCATCTTCGATATGTCAGGCTGCCCCGGCTGCGGCAAGAAATCCTCGTACGCGAGGGGAATGATCGTCGGACGTACCTTATCGAGGTACGGGTCGAACATCATCACAATCTTCACAGGCTGCGAACCATACTTCACCGCACTCCGCATCGAAATACGATGCTTACGTGGCCACTCATCCATATCAAGATAATGAGCGACAGCCTTCTCAGTCGCCGACGCGACCTCCTCAAACTCAGGGAATCGAGCCACCACATCAAACTCTGGAGGCGAGTCACAAAGCTCAGCAACCTTAAGCTCTACATGCTCCTTGATAATCTTCGGGAATCGGCGAGAACGCCAATCCCGAGGATTCTTATAATCCCGCTGCTTGCCATACAATCGGTGAGACTCGCCGAGATACACCTTATGAGCGCGATCCTTCTCAGCGTTAATCTCCTTCGCATGCTTCTCTGCACTATCAAGCTGCCGACGAAACTGTTTCAGCAGGCGATCCTGCTCCTCATCACCCATCTGCGAATCGTCGGACGCCTCGGCGTCCTTATCCTCAGCGTCCTCGTTCTTCTTCCCGAACCCGAGCAACTACATCATCCCCAATGCTTCAGGAGGAGGAGGGCCAACAGGAAGCTCCGCAGGCATCGGCGGGCCAGCAGCCATACCACGAGCCGCATCCACCGGCCCAGCCATCACAGCCTGAGTCATCGGCAACTGCATCGCAGCCTGCTCCGCCTCATCCTGCATCATGTCTAGCTCCGCATGAGCCGCATCACGCGCCGCCCGCATCGCCTCCTGAGCAATCATCGCAAGATTATTCGGATCCAGCGACGCCTCCAACGCACCCGGTTGTGGCCCCATCGGCATCGGCGCACCCATCGCAGCCGCAGCAGGATCCATCATCGCAGGATCCATCGGAGGCATCCCCATCTCACCCATCAAAGCATCCGGAGGAGGCGGCCCCGCTGGAAGTGGAGCGGACTGCATCATCGGATCATTCATATTCTTCCCCCAAAAAAACTGTTAGACAAAACTCAGTCTACCCCATCAAAGCCACGATCATTACCACGAGCCCATTCTGGCACCTCCGCCGCAGGCTTATGCCGAAACGCAGGCTTCACCTGTGCGAAATGAAAACCAATACCAATCGCCATCGCCAAATCGTCGTGCTGCCCCCGAGGAGCCGCAATCTTCTGATCCTCATCATCAATATACTGGATCGCCCGCAAATGCTGCAAAGTACGCTCACACGGCACAATCAACTGCTCATCATACGCACCACGCGCCAAATCCAACAGCATCGGCACCTTATTCGACTTCGACGTAGGGAACCCATAATCATGCCCCCGACTCCAGTTATCCTTCGACCGATCCGTATACCGCGACAACTTCATATAGTTCAAGTTATTCGTCAACTCGTGAATCACCGCCTCGCCGAACCC
>CAZBRN010000024.1:0-12850 GCA_964494545.1 uncultured Candidatus Saccharibacteria bacterium
CAGGAGGACAAATATGGACCCATTAAATAACGACAATACCAACCCGAGCCCCGTCACAGACGGAGCTACTAATGATGCGACTGCAATGCCAATAGCTGCAGATGTTGTACCTACTGAAATGCCGGTAGAAACACCTGCTTCTCCAGAGGGCGCAATGCCAGCAATGGATCCGCTTCCGATGCCGGAAGTTCCAGCAGATCCAGCTTCAGAAATGCCAGCACCAATGGCAGATCCAATGGACGCACCTGTATCTGCACCAATGGACATGCCAGAATCACCGGTCCCCGCAGACCCGAGCGCGCCGATCGATGAGACAACGGTTGCATCATCTGATGAAAATATGCCATCAGGATCATTCTAAGGATTCACGATGACAACATCATCACGTGTGCGGGCTCAGAATAAAACCAAAGGTTTTATAGACTCGTGCATCAAAGATGATTCAGGTACCGTAACCCTCGTGCAATGGCCAAATGGACCCTTGTCCGTTTGGCTAGTCACAAGATTTCTGATAGTTCCTCGTAGCGGGAGCTATCAGACTTTTTTCGACTATATCGCATTTGGAGCATTGTTTACGTGGGTATGGCTCGAAATGACAAGTGGCGTGAATTACTTTCGAAGATTACTGGGAGTTCTTATTTTGGTTTACCTTCTTAAATCTCATTTGCCGTAATATCACAAGCTTCGATGCCTTATGGATGCAGCGGTTGAGCATGTAGAGAGATACGTAAGAATTAAATCAAGGGGAATTCATGGCTAACTACAAAGGACATATCATTGGCGGGGCTGTTATCCAGTCGGGTCTCCTGGTGATTGCGAAAACTATTCCTGGCGATATTTTCAGAAGACAAACGGTATATTGAGCAACTGGCAATTTATAGCCGCTTTGTATGTAGTGGCCGTTCTTTTTGCTCTTTGGCCTGATGTTGATACAAACAGTAAAGGCCAAGATATTTTTTATGGAGTCGGATTTATTGCTGATATTGCACTTGTGTTGACAGGCAGGTTCGAAGCTGCAGCATATTTAGGCTTGCTTGGAATGACACCGATCATTGGTCATCACCGTGGCTGGACGCATAGTAAAGTAGCTATGCTACTAGTGCCTCTACCTATTGTGCTCGTCCCATATCTGCATAATACAGAAATATTTGTAACTGCGTTACTTATCTACATTGCATCGGTGGGAGGCTATTTTAGTCACTTACTTCTCGATGGACTTATCTTTAAACACTTTAGGATCAAGGGCAATCGATACGATTGAATAATTTCTTCATTCGTAGAATCGAAGATGAAACATCCTGTTAGTGATCTAATTTGTGTATCTGATCATGATCAAGTCCAAAATAGTGTGCAACCTCATGCCAAACAGTTTTGTGGACTTGGTTTAAGAGTTCTTCAAGTGTATTTGCGGCATGCTCAATGGGCAATTTAAAAATAGTAATCTTGTCTGGCAACACTAAATTATAGCTGTTCGTGCGTTTAGTAAGTGGTATACCTTCGTATAAGCCAAATAGGGATTGATTACAGGCCAGTTTAAGTTTATTCCGTTGTTCTCGGTTAGGTTTATCTTCAGCAACAAACACTACATTCTTAATTCGCTGATAGTAATCTTCAGGTATTGCATCAATGGCACCTGCAATAATCTTTTCAAATTCCGATTGGGATACAGTCATATAGTAAATTCTAACGGTCAGGTCTAATAATCAAAAGCCTTATAGTGCTATATGTTGTAAAATATTCCTTTTTGTATGGTGCATGTATAGATTTTGTAAAACGTTTTGAATCATCTTTCAAAGTTCTTCATGCTGCTTTTGGATTGCAACACCATAAACAAATCTGCCATTATTTCATATGCTTGACTGGTTGAATGATGCCGCTACAGTAGCTTTACATAAATAGGAGTGGCGGTATGAGTAAAAATTTACAAATCAAGAATAAACTTATTTGCGGGTTATTCATCGCGTCGCTCATGGCTCAAACAATAGGCCTAGGTAATAAAGCGTATGCAGCAGATACAGGCGGCTACCCTTGGTCTGACGCGACCGAGATTAACGCGAGCACGTATGACTGGGGATATAATTATTGTCACCCGGCTATGGTTGCTGCTCAAACTTGTAGCACTCACTACCGCTACCTTATGGGTGTTTTGTATCGTTTGAGTGACCCATGGGGATACGACGTCCGAAACTGCACGTCATTTGCCTCCTGGCGCGCCAACCAAGCATATGGGCTCAATCTCGTAGGGTGGGGAAACGCTAATACCTGGGGAATATCCGGTAGAGCTTCTGGCTACGCCGTAGACTCTTCACCGAGATATGGTGATATCGCCGTCTGGACAGGCGGTGCATATGGTCATGTAGCTTTTGTCTATGAGGTGAATAGCGATGGTTCTGTTAATGTAGAACAATATAACAAGGCTGGAAGAGGAGAATTTAGTCGACAGACATCCGTACGAGCTCAAGAATACGTGCATATTGCTCCAGTTCCTGCACCAGTAATAGCCGCTCCGTCAACACCCGTACCCGTGGCAGCACCTGTAGTAGAGCCGATACCAATAAGTACAGTTACGGTACCAGTTCCAGTAGTTGATACACCTGCAATAACCCAAGTACCGGAAGAAGATAAAGTCAGTTATTTTGTTGAAAAAACT
Organism: uncultured Candidatus Saccharibacteria bacterium; assembly: GCA_964494545.1. Taxonomy (GTDB): domain Bacteria; phylum Patescibacteriota; class Saccharimonadia; order Saccharimonadales; family AWTP1-31; genus JAPLYT01. Next base: position 2,651 of record CAZBRN010000024.1, read on the forward strand.
CCAGAAAATGGTGTTAAAACTATAGCTGTCAGGCAAAACAATACAAAAAGTGGCATGGTAGAGGTCCTGACCTCTGATGAAAAACAAGATGACTCGTGGTCTGAACCGACAGTCACAGAAATTAACGTTAAGAAAAAAGTAGCAACAAGCATTGCTCTTGGAGATTACAATACCGATGGGATTAATGATATGTATGAGATAGCATATAGTTATACAAAAAGTGGCATGGTAGAAGTATCTATTTTGGATGGTAAATCTGATTTCAAGAAAGTAGTAGCAACGAAAGTTACTAAAGAAAAAGAACACGCTGAGGATGAAGTTTTGTATGATGTAGCCGACCAGAATAATGACAATACTCTCGATGTTCTACAAATATGGCACCAGAATACGGTGAGTGGACTAATGGAGATAAAAGTTTTTGATGGAATGGGAAATTTTGAATCAAATACGAGGACTATAGTTGTTCCCGAGCAGCCAAGAAGTTCAGATACGGTATATTTTATGCTGGGCGACCATAACGGAGATTCAAATATCGACCTTTTCGAAATAATTCACGATAGTTCGGAAGAGGCCAAGGTAAAAGTAAAAGTATTTGATATTCACGAAACTCTCGCTGCACCATTGAGTAAGTGGACTACCGAAACGGATGCATATACGGGTCGAGGTCCAAATATTACACTTTGAGACGTTGACTCAAACCAATACCTTTAAACTCGACCGCAATATATACTGGTTTTGTTGGGCTACTCTGAGTACTGTCGTATTGATATCCTAAATCAGAGAACAAGGGAAGATCATCGATGGATTCAATTCTATTTTTTATAATCCACCGCGCATATGCACCCCGAGCAATCTTGGCATGTACTGCTACAAAAAGCGGCTTATGTGTCGCAGGATGAACTGTCAGAAACTTCGGTGTAATAATTCGCTTCTCGTCAATATAGGGATCAACTACATTAATGTATTCTTGGCTTGATGCATGTACGATTAATTCATTCTGCGGTAGAGATTGAGCAATACGATTGCCCCAGAATTCATACATAGAAGTGCGGGGTGCTAGTGGCAAACGATATCCCATCTCGAACCTATACGGATGTATTGCGTCTAAGGGACGTAAGATGCCGTATAAGCCAGAAAGAATACGTAGATGACTATTAGCATATTCACGATCTTCGTAGTCGAAATCATCACTTCTTAACCCGCTATAGATATCGCCAATGAAGCTATCAATGGCTGGACTTACATGGTTCGTATCAGACAACCATGATTCTATTGTCGCCTTTGTTTTTACGGCTAGGGGTTCTGATACATGCATTAGCGTCTGAATTTGCGGAACTGAATATTCTGCAAGTGCATGTTGAATCGAAAATGCCTCATCTATGAAGAGTGGACGTTGTTTTAGCGAAGGATCACCTCTGAGGCGCATCGTTTTGGAAGAATGTATCAGGACGATCACGAAGTTATTTCTCTGAAAGTTCGGCTACCAAATGTGCAAGGTCATATGGAGTGTAGTTGACCTTTAGAAGATATTTGTAAGCTCCTAGTTTCTTTGCCGCTGAAACAACTTCTGGATTCTCGATATTACTTAAAATAACTATTTTTGTATGAGGGTACTTCTTTGGTTTCATTTTTTGCATAAAATGGATCCCGTTCATATCGTGCATTAAGATATCGAGGAAAATAAGATCGAGTTTGTGCTTTTCTACAATATCTAAACCATCCGGTGCAGAATTAGAAACGTACACTTGGTAACCAGACTTGGCGAGAATAAGGGCGTATGCGTCGGTGAGAACTTTTTCGTCGTCAATTATAAGTACTGATTTAATCATTATGAAGTGCCTCAATAGGGTCAGTCATAGAAGCACGACGAGCAGGGAAGTAAACTACTATAAGGCCTATTAATCCGCTCAAAGCTAAAACGACTAGCGCCAATGTCGGTGAAACAACAAAAGCTGAAATATGTTCTTTAACACCATTTCTCGATGCAAAGTTGTTAAGTATAAAGTTGCCGATCATGCCTATTAAGACAGCACCAACGACTCCAATAAATCCACCAAGGAGTGACAAGAACAACGCTTCGGTGATAAACATTCGGTTAATATCTTGCTTTCGAGCACCAAGCGATATCATCAATCCAATTTCTCGGGTTCGTTCCAGCAGAGATATCGTCAGCGTGTTGAACATACCGAGAATAGCTACAATCATTCCGATACCGCCAAAGCCTATTAGAATGAATCGAAGGAGCGTAAAGAATTGATTGATTTGCTCTACGGTGTCGAGTGGCGATGTAGTTGTAAAGCCGAGGCTTTCGATTGTTTTTCGGGCATCAGTCAGATTATTCTTCTCGGGTACAACTACCTTTAATTGGGTGGCGCTTTCAACACCCGCAGCGACGAAGTGACTTTGGTCAATGAATGCTTCTGCTCGCGAGTCACTGGTAAAGACTCCTTGAAGTGTGAGATCTTTGGTGATAGTTTTCTTTTCTTGTTGGTCAGAAGTGATCGCTTCAAAAGATATTGAAATTTTCTGACCTTTAGCTTTGGCTACATCAGATACGCCTATTGCTTTCGCAAGAGCACTGTTGATGATTACTTCTGAATTGGCTGATGTATCAAAATTCTTTCCACTACTAAATTCGAGTGAACTCAGGTCAATAAATGTACTATCAACACCATAAACAACGCTTTCTGTTTGAGATCCGTTGTTCTTAAGTTTACCTGCAGAGTTATAAGACACGGCTACATCACTAACACCCTTTAATTCACGTATTTGTTTCACTGTGTCGGAGTTAAGCTTTAAGATTTTTGAACGAGGCGATGTGACATCTATTGTCTGAACAGAATTAGAGCCTACAACTTGTTTACTTACTAGATTTTGTAATCCAAAACCAAACGAAAGGAGAAAGACAATTGACCCAATGCCAATTATTACACCCAGGATTGTCAACGATGTTCTAAGTCTTTTGTAGAATAGGTTTTTATACGCGAGTCTAAATAGCAATTTAGGATGTATGACTCCCTTGTTCTCAGCCCGGGTGCGTCCTTTTCTACGTTCAATAATTGTCGATGATTTACTTTGCATTGTTTACCTCTTTGACAGAACGTCCTAATCCGATCATGGCAGATACACTATCAAACTTATCGGCAACATCGCCTCTGAAGCCACCGACTTCTGCTCTAACTTCACCATCATTTATGAAAATACGGTTATCGCTGAGTGGCAGGTAATCACTATTATGAGTCACCAATATAATAGTGGAGTCGTGGTCATTTTTGTATGATGTAATCAGCTGCATAATAGTATCGCCATTTTTCGTATCTAGGTTTCCGGTTGGCTCATCGGCAACAAGTAGAAGAGGGATGCCGACGGTTGCCCGGGCCATAGAGATTCGTTGTTGTTGACCTACCGACAAAACCTGTGGACGATACGTCGCGTACCGCTCTAGATCTATACGTTTAAGACTCTCTCGAGCTTCTTTGATGGCAGCCTCATGATCAAAACCGCTTAAATATAACGGCAGGGCAACATTCTCAATGACGTTTAGGCTTCCGATCCAGTTGTTAGTTTGATATACCGTGCCGAAATTTTTTGCACGGAATTTGGCTCGCTCGTTTTGTGAAAGTCGATATAATTCTTCATTATTTACAATAATTTTTCCTGAAGTTGGTTTGAGTAGCCCAAGGATCATGTTAAGAATGGTAGTTTTACCACTACCCGACGGGCCATAGATGATGGTGAATGCATTCTTCTTAATAGTGAAGTTAACATCTTTGAGCACTTTAACAAGACCCTCTTGGGTTACATATGATTTACTCACTGCCTCGAAACTAACGAGAGTATTATTACTTGGTGTGCTCATGTATTACGCCTTAGTATAACGGTTTTGCTTAAAGTCATCAATTCAGCCTTTTATCCCAAATATTTTTTGAAGTGAGTTAAGTACAATGCCAAATATATTATCTGTTCCGCGACCAACAATAACCGTCTGAATGTTCTGTTTTGAGATGTTATTGGCTTTATCGCGAGATACAGGAGTTAACCGGTAGATAGTAGAAGGCGAGAAGTCTGAAAGCACGACGGTGTGTTCGGTTGTGAGACGAACATCCTCTGCATTGGTACTGGTCAGTTGGGCTGTTTGACCAATACCATAGGCTATTTGACTCGTTGCTTTTTCGTCTGTTTTCCATGATACGATTACTTGACCTTGTGAATCTGTCCCTGATCCCTTCAAGGTAACTTCGACAGACACATCGGATATTTTTGGTGCTCTTGTATCTAGTTTAGTATTGAAGGTCTGAGAATCGGAAACAGCCTGTACGCCACCAGCATCAGTAGACTCCGCGGTTAATGTATATGTTGAGGCATCGATCAAATCCCGAATAATTAATTCATGATTTAAGGTAAGGGTACTTCCGAGGACTTCTAGTCGCTTGCCGTCACGAACGCCGTACGATAACATGCTATTCGCCAAAACGTTCGTGTCCCAGGTGACTCTCATTGTACTACTCGCTTCACCGTCGACAGGCTGGAATCTCAAATTACTAATCTTTGGCCTTTGAAGTGTAGTTACCGAATAGCTATTTCCTTGGTATTCATTGCCATCTGCATCCACCCCGTTTAGCTTAAATGTATATTTTGTTCCGTCGTTAAGCGAGTCCAGAACTACACTGTACGTGGTGTCTTTTGTTGAAGTATTTATTGTTTTCTGTCCACCGAATGAATCATTGAGACCATATTGGATATTTACTTTTGTAACATCTTTAGAGCGGAACGTCACGGTGGCAGAGTTGATAGTAATATTTGTAGTAACAACCTCACTAATAGTTGGGGCGGGCAGTGTCGTGAACGATTTTTCGGCTGACTGTCCTAAGTTACCATCAACGTCGGTCCATTTTGCTACGTAGTAATAGGTAGTATTCGGACTTAAATTCGTAATAGCAACAGAGTGATCGGCTGTCTGAGTAGCGTTTCCAACTTCTTCGGCATTGTATTGACCCGATTTGGTCCCAAAGGCAACTTTACTATCACTGTTCCTGTCGGTATACCAATATATGGTCGCTTTTCGGGTACTAACATCTTTAGATTTAGGGAATTCTGTCGATGTAATAGTTGCTGGTTCCGTGAAGCGTCCGAGAGGAGTTCGACTTATTGGGCTACTTGGTGCACTACAATTATCAGCGTTGTCACATGCTCTGATGACGTAGTAATACAGCACTTGGTTTAAGCCCGAGTCGATAAAACTCGTATTACTTGATGAGCTCGTACCCACCTGTGTATAGGAAATATCATCAGTAGATCTAAATATTTTGTAATTGTGGACTCCTGAACCAGCTAGAGTTGGTGCATTCCACGATAACGCAATTTTCCACGTGCTTGTGGCACGAATAGAAACATCTGAACTATCTAGGTTGCGAGGTATGCCAGGGGCAGTTGTATTTGCGGTAAAGGTCACGGCAGCAGCCTGGGTACCATTAAAGTTACCAGTAACATCCTTTGAAGCAATATACATAGTATTGAGACCTTGTTGTGTTGCGTAGGCTCCTGAAGCTAGCTGAGTTATCCCTCTGCCAGTCCAGGTACAGTTACTGCCATCTTCAGCTATCGGGATGTTTACACTCCAGCAATAGTCAATGTCTGCAGTATCGCCTAAGAAGAAGCTTGGCGTACTCCATGTGAATGCAAAATCATTTTGTGTATTTGACGATGGCGATACATGTAGATTGCTTGGAGCTGCTGCTGCAACCTTAAGTATTATTACGACATCATAAGCTGAAACTTGTGTAACATTCCCTGCATAATCTACAGCGGATATAAATACGAAGTTTGCTCCCATTACAGTGTCATCAAGTCTATCTGCATCGGCAGCAACTGTCTGGAACCCTCCAGCACTAAATGGAATTACATCTGAAGAGTCGTGAATACTTCCAGACGTATGAGCTGAGCCAAACCAGTTTGGATCTTCAGTCTGACATCCCGATCCGCCACTGAATATTGGGGCAAGGCAGTACTTGAATCCTGCTAGACCTGATTCATTGTCTGATGCTGCAGCAGGGAAACCAGATATCCAGCTAACATTAAAAATCTTAGAGCCTGAAGCTGCTGGAACAGTCACGAGGGTACCTGCAGAAGGCGACGAAGTATCAACCTTGAAACTGGTTTGTGTACTCGTAGCAGAGATATTTCCTGCAGCATCTACTGCTTTTACGATGACATAGTACGATTGGTTTGACTGTAAATCAATATGAGGGGTTCCTCCTGGAGATAGGTCAATGTAAGGATTTCTAGTAGAGTAATCACACAATCCATTATTAAGATCACCGTATCCTACAAGTGCACCTCGTGCAGTCACAGGATTGGCTGTGTCGTCGCTACCAAGATATACACAATACCCAGCAGTCCCCGCAGTATCATTAAGTGGTACTATTGGGTCCTCAGATGGATCCCACGATACGTACGGAGTAATAGAACTCGTCCAGCTGTCTTCAGGGATAATGCTACCTGTTGAACTTGTTTTAATAACATAGTTCGTTGGTGACGGTGGAGGAGTAAAGTCAACTACATAATTGAGTGTAATATCTTGTAGATAGAATGATTCGCCAACATCTTGAGCTAACGTGACTTTATATTGAGCATAACGATCCGGTTGTCGGGCGCATGTGTGATATGAATCCACGAGAGATCCCGATGATAAATCACCGCAAGTATACCACTCAGACGCCCCGCCCATATTAGAGTCATTCGATGTTCGTACTTGTATCAAACTATGACCAATACCTATTAGTTGATATTCAAGCGTGGTATACGCGCCGTTATCGGTTGCATCATAAATAGATGAAACGAGCGAGCCGGTTTTACCTCCTACATACTCTTCTATTCCAAAATAGCTAGTAATAGTATCAGGTAGCTGGTTATAGCTAATTACATTTTTGTATGTGAGAGGGACATTCTGAGACCAGAGCGTCAGCGATGAGTTACCAGTGTCATTACCGAGAGGGTATTCTGTGAACTTAGAATATGTTTGACCTTCGTCCATACTGTAGAAAAAGTCAGAACCCCCTGAAGCGTACGCGATAATGCGCACTCGGATGTATTGGCCATCCGAAAGAATCACATCAGGGCTACCGCCGTAATATGAGTTACCTTGTATAGTGATATTATTTCTTCGGTATTGCTTTGTTTGTCCATCTAGACAGCCACCATAGAAGTTAATAGTAGAATCGCCGCTCTCGCCATCACCGCTTGACGTAATGCCTCCAACGCCATTACCACCGCAATCTAGTGTTGCTAAGTTAGCTTTACGAGATACTTCATAGACTCTATCTACTGAACGGTCAAATGTGCCAGATGCTACAATATTTTTACTTGGATTAACGGTTAATTCACCTGATGCATTACTTGAGTAATCTTCTCCTTGTTGATGCTGCCATCCGCTTAGCGTAGGAACGTCAAACTTCGTAACCTTGGAATTACTGAAGTCAACACTATAAAGTTTATTGTTGGTATCTAGTGCCACACCGGCTGTGCTATCGTTCCAGGAATATTGAAGTTCACCACGCAGATTATACTTTTTAATTTTTCCATTTCCGCCATCCGATATAAAGTAGTTGCCTTGATTATCGCGAATTACATCTGATGGGTTATTGAGCTCGCCCTGGCCGAACGTGTCGCTATAGGGTGCATTAGCTCCCTCATACATCCCAAGATCACCCACCGCGTGCACGATTCGATTATTGCCGTAGTCGGCAATCGATAAGCTACAGCCATTATTAGGATCGGCCCAAATACCACGAGGGTCATTGAATTGTCCGTAATTTGAACCAAAACTTCCTTCAGATGAAAGATAGTTTCCATTTTCTCCCCACCAAAGCAGACGACTATTGCCGTTATCTGAAATATATACGTTACTGCCGCAGACAGCAATTCCTGTTGGATTGCTCATTTCACCAGGGCCGGAACCTTCCACCCCAAATTTAAACTGATATGTACCCGTGCTGTCGAATACTTGTACATTGTTTCTTTGCTGGTCGGTAACATACAAAAAACCATTGGAGGAATTAATAGCTATTGAACTTGGATCGAGAAATTCTCCATCGTTGGTTCCGTATTGACCAATGGTAAGGAGCTCTGTCCCCGAATCGTCGTAGGCAACTACGCGAGAATTTAAAGAATCGGTGACATACACAGTGTTGCCGTTTCCGATGGCGATATCCTTTGGTTGCTGTAGTTCATTCATTCCTGAACCTGGGGAAGCCCACTCAGTAATGAGATTGGCGCTCGATGTGTCTTGCGCAAAATTATCAACGAAGTTCACTGTAGAAGAGCCATTCGATTGCGATTCTGCACTAGAATTTCCATAAAACATCTCTATAGTTTGAACTCCAGGAGCTAACGACGGTACTCTCACGAATACCTCAGCAGAAGTAGCGTCTATTTTATTAAAAATGTAATAGTTTATATCACCAAGACCATCGGCAGTGGTGAACCGTATATCTTCGAAACCTGATTTCATATTGTTTTGATAACTCACATTGAGTTTAATCTGAGCATCATTAATTGTATTGCCCGTCGGGTTATCGATAGTTACGATTTGGCGGCGAGTCCAATTGGTATCACAGAGGGAAGTGTCGCACCAGTTGGCAACATTGGAGCCAGCGAGTGATAAAGAGCCCGGAATACTTGGGTCAAGGTTATCTATGTCACTGTATTGGTTACCGCTCCAGTCGTTTTGAGTAAAAGCCGACAAGGCCGTTTTATTTTGCGGGGAAGACAATAGCATAAAAGCAGCTACCAACAAACAGAACGATGCCAATGTGATCTTATTTACGTTTCGCGTAAGGTGATGGTTTTTTGAGAAATATTTCATTAGTTGTTGACCCCAAAACTCTTACGTAGTGCATTAAATATGATATTGAATATATCGTCATTCGCTCTTCCAATAATGGCCGTTTCCTGTGCTGAGACGCTGTTATTGGCTGATGCGTCCTGCGATATTACCTGTAGCTTGTAGATAGCGGATGTATTTAGGTTAGAGATAATCATTACATGATCAAGACTTAATCTCTTGTCTAACGGTGTTTTGCTGGTAAGTTGGGTGGCTTCGCCCTGACCATAAGCGATCTGACTTGTTGCAAGTTCATCAGTTTTCCAGGATATAATCACTTGGCCCTTACTTGCCGTATTGCTACCTTTTGTAGATGTCTCTATCGATATATCTTTTATGAGTGGTGACCTTGTATCTAATGCGGTTTTGAATGTCTGTGCTGGAGAAATAACAGAGTTCCCAGCCTCATCTGTCGATTTTGCTGTTAGTGAATATTCAGTATCATCAAGCAGTCCCTTGATAGTGACTAGATGGGTGGTCTCTTTTTTGGATGAAAGCAAATCTATTTGTTTGCCCTCTTTCGGTGAATAGCTAATTTCTGAACTGGCAGGGACGTTTGTGTCCCATCGCACATTTTTAGTACTACTAGGCTGTCCTTGAACGGTTTCAATAACCAAATTAGAAATCCGTGGTCTCGCAGGTGTTGTGAACGAGTAAATGTCGCCACGATATTCATTGCCTTGTTCGTCGAAACCTGTAAGTGTGTAGAAATATTTAGTGCCATCTTCAAGCGAAAGTAGTTCAAATTCATAGGTAGATTTCAATCGAGACGTGTCTACCGATTTTACTGCTCCAAATGATTCGGTCTTCCCATAATAGAGGTTGACTTTGGTTGCATTTGCGCTGGTTGCTTGAATCAAGGCATCAGAGACAGATAGTTTTTTTGCAGCAACATCTGAAAACGACGGAGCTGCTAGTGTAGTGAATGTCTTTTCAAGACTATAGCCAATGTTACCATCTTCGTCGGTCCAAGACGCACGGATATAATAGGTAGTTCCTGGCTTTAGGTTCTCAAGATTTACAGTATGCGCGGAAGTTTGAGTAGAATTACCTATTTCTTGAGTATCATACGTGCCGGATGTTGTGCCAATCTGCACGCGACTATCAGAATCTCTGTCTGTAAACCATTGAACTTTAGAAGATCGGGTAGTTATTTCATTGATTTTAGGTTGATCTGAATCAGCCGTAAGGTTAGCCGGAGTTGTGAATCTTCCGGTTGGGGTTTTGTCTGCAATATTGCTCGCAACGCTGCAACTACCAGCATTATCGCAGGCTAGAATTCTATAGTAGTATCGAACTTGGTTTAGTCCGGAATCCAC
>CAZBRN010000025.1:0-12426 GCA_964494545.1 uncultured Candidatus Saccharibacteria bacterium
AAAAAGATTTAGTCCGTGGGCCTTTGATGACCCATTAGATCGTTCTTTATTTGGTATTAATCCGAATATGCCCAATAAATTCGACGGCAAAAGGGCCAGAATGGTCAGAGAACGAACATTAGACGATTTCAGTAAAGCGGCTCTCCACATTATGGGACTGTGTAGGCCTAAAACTGCACCGATCCTTCCTCTAGGACTAGAATAAAACGCAAATTAAGCGTATACTAGAGCGACTTTATGAATGAGTTTATCGATGTCCGGGGTGCGAGGGAACACAATCTTAAGAATATAGATGTGCGTATTCCGCGTGGCAAATTAGTTGTCATCACCGGACTCAGTGGCTCAGGTAAATCGAGCTTAGCATTTGATACTATCTATGCCGAAGGCCAACGCAGGTATGTAGAATCTCTTAGTAGCTATGCACGTCAATTCTTGGGACTAATGGAAAAACCTGATGTTGACCAGATTGATGGCCTTAGCCCGGCAATCAGCATCGATCAAAAATCGACCAGTCGTAACCCGCGTAGTACGGTAGCAACGGTCACAGAAATATATGATTATCTCCGTCTGTTGTATGCGCGAATTGGTATACCCCACTGTCCTGAATGTGGCAAACCGGTAGCTCGCCAGACTATCCAAGCTATTGTTGATCAGGTTTCAAACCTTACTATAAACGCTCGTCTACTATTGCTCGCTCCAGTAGTGATCGATAAAAAGGGTGCTTTTGAACACATCCCCGAGCAGTATCAGCGGCTTGGGTATGCCCGCGCTCGAGTCGATGGTGTTATTTATGCATTGGATGAATTCCCTGAACTTGATAAAAAGTTGAAGCACAGCATTGAGATTATTGTTGATCGCTTGGTTAATAATGAAGAAAGTCGCGGTCGTTTGAGTCAGTCAATCGAGCAAGGTCTGGACATTGCCGCCGGCCAGCTAATTGTCGTTAATTATGAAACCGAGGACGAACACAGCTATAGCCTCAAGTACGCCTGTATTGATCACCCAGAAATTTCAATTCCAGAACTTGAGCCACGAACGTTTAGTTTTAACAGTCCCTTTGGAGCCTGCCCTACCTGTACAGGCCTAGGATCACGACTCGAAGTTGATCCTGAACTCGTTATTCCAAATGGCCGGCTTACCATAGCAGAAGGTGCTATTCGCCCGTTCAATCGCATTAATACCGATGCTTGGTATACCAAAAAATTACAAGCAGTAGCAGACGCTCACGGGTTTAGTCTCCAGGTGCCAACAAGCGAGCTTACCGATGCTCAAATCACCATGTTGATGTACGGAACGGGTGAGCAAAAATACCAAGTGAGTCTTGGCTCTGGCCGAACATTCGAGACCACCTATGAAGGTGTGGTCAATAACCTTGAGCGCAGGCACAAAGAAACCGACAGTGATTTTATCCGCCGTGATATCGAACGCTTCATGCAAGAGCGACCATGTCATGCCTGCAAAGGCAAACGTCTCAAGCCTTCAGTATTGGCGGTTACCGTTGCCGATGCTTCGATAATGGATGTTTGTGAATTATCTATCGATGAAGCAATCGCCTTTTTTGCTAAAATCTCTCTCAACGAAAAAGAGCAGCATATCGCGGCAATGATCTTTAAAGAGATCACCGCGCGATTGCAATTCTTACAAGATGTTGGACTAAACTACCTCAACTTGCTTCGTAGCGCCGTAACTTTGAGCGGCGGGGAAGCACAACGAATTCGCCTGGCTACTCAAATCGGCTCAGGTTTGCAGGGCGTATTGTACGTACTCGACGAACCATCGATTGGGTTACATCAACGTGATAATGAACGGCTGATCCGTACGCTCAAACATCTCCGGGATATCGGCAACAGTGTGATTGTGGTTGAACACGACGAAGATACGATTCGAACTGCTGATTTCTTACTCGATATCGGCCCTGGCGCAGGTATTCATGGCGGTCACATTGTGGCTCAAGGAACCCCCGCGGAAGTCGCGAAAACCAAAGACAGCATCACCGGGCAGTACCTGCGTGGTGAGAAATCAATTGCCGTGCCGAAGAAACGTCGTGCTGGTAATGGCAAGATTCTATCGGTCATAAATGCACGAGAAAATAACCTGCAGAATGTCACTGTCGATATTCCACTTGGCAAAATGGTTGTCGTCAGTGGTGTATCGGGTAGTGGTAAATCGAGCCTCATAAATGATATCGTTGCCAAAGAACTCTCAGCTCGCTTAATGCGAAGCAGTAGTGTCCCGGGTAAACACGACGAACTTCGTGGGATCGAACACCTCGACAAAGTTATTATTATCGACCAATCCCCAATCGGCCGAACACCAAGGAGCAACCCCGCTACCTATACAGGGCTATTTACTCCGATCCGTGAATTGTTTGCCGGCGTGCCAGAAGCAAAGCTTCGTGGATATAGCGCTGGACGCTTTAGCTTCAACGTCAAAGGTGGACGCTGTGAACATTGTTCAGGTGACGGCATTATCAAGATTGAAATGCATTTCTTGCCTGATGTCTATGTCACTTGTGAAGTTTGCCATGGAAAACGATACAACCGCGAAGCACTCGAGATTCACTATAAGGGTAAGACCATTAGTGATGTACTTGCCATGACTACCGAACAAGCCCTCGAATTTTTTGGAAATCTCCCCGCCATTGCTCGTAAATTACAAACTCTAGTCGACGTAGGTCTCAGCTATATTTCACTTGGACAGCCAGCAACTACCCTTAGTGGAGGTGAAGCGCAGCGTATCAAGCTTGCTACCGAGCTCAGCCGGCGGCCAACAGGCAGAACATTGTATATTCTTGATGAACCAACAACCGGACTTCACGTGGCGGATGTTGATAAATTGCTCCATGTCCTCCATGCACTCGTCGATACGGGAAACAGCATGATAGTTATCGAACACAATCTCGACGTTGTTAAATCGGCCGATCACATTATCGACATGGGTCCAGAAGGTGGATCTGGTGGCGGTCAAATCGTTGCCCAAGGAACTCCAGAACGTGTTGCAAAAGTAAAAGCTTCGTACACCGGAAATTATCTAGCCAAGATGCTTTAGAGCGTGCTGAAGCGCGAAAGTTGCTGCATGGCGTGATCGCATTGATCGTTCGAAATATTCCTCAACTGCTTGAGCACTAAGAACCTCAGAGTGCGCTACCGTATCTTTCAAAACACATAGCGAACCATCGACTGGAGCTTCGACTGGAGCTGTATAGTCTTTGGCTACCCATAAGTTTGTGCGACCTACATGAAATTCGTCATCACCTATCTGATGCTCAATTCCAAATGTCATTCTAAGCGGCATTTGTCGTTCTAGCTCTAGTCCTTTCAGGTAACCATATTGAGGTACATAGGGGAATAATACGCGAAGTGTCGCGGGTTGACTTGGCATGAGTTCTGACGGGCTGAGTATATCAGCTTCGCGTTTATGCGATTTTTGAAGTTGTGAAAAAGTATGAGTAAGCTGCTGGATAGCTAATCCAGAATTTTGGAGCAAGAATTCTGCTTGAGCTCGCAAGATAGAATGAAAATCATGAATACTAACAACGTCTTCTATTTTTGCCCCATATTCTGATGCGAGCGAACGATTTTTAGACTTCTCAACGCTATACGTTGAAGTATTAAGAATTAATGCTGATGTATTAACTTGTGCACGTGACGCCATAAAACATATAATAACATAAAATAAAGTAAGTTACAAATATAGACTTGTTTTAGATTCGTTTGTTTAGGCTGATCTTACGAAGGCCAGATTTGATAGCGGTAACAAGTAGAGCTCGCGTTTTCTTGTCTTTAAGGATGTGCCCAAATGCGAGGAGTAGACTTATGGCCATTACACCAAAGATTACGAGTTCGATATATTTATCAAGATGAGGAATCCGGCCGCCAATAGTATAGCCGAGGAGTGACATGCCGCCGCCCCATAGAATGCCGCCTATGATGTTATAAAACATGAATTTTTCTCGGGGCATTTTGCCTGCACCAGCAACGACAGGTGCAAATGTTCGAACAATCGGCGTAAAACGAGCTAAGATGATGGTTTTACCACCATGTTTCTCGTAGAATTCTTCGCTTTTCTGCAAGTACTCTTGGCGAAATAGGATACCATCTTCTTTTTTGAAGATTCGCGGACCTGCCCGGCGTCCAATGCTGTACCCGACGTTATCGCCGATAATTGCAGCCAATACTACAGATACAATGAGCCAAATGAGTCTAAATTTGCCTTGCGATGCAGCCAGACCGGCGCCAAAAAGAAGTGTATCGCCAGGTAGGAAAAAGCCAACGAGAAGTCCGGACTCAGCAAAGATTATGGCTGAGATGATCAAAATACCACCAGAAGATATAATTGTATCAACATTAAACATATGCTTAAGTATAACCTAGGATCGATTTTGGCACTACGTACAAACAACAACGGATAAGCCAACTAATGTTTGGTATACTGGTTGTATTGAATTAAGAGGGAACAATACTACTATGACCACACAGGATATGGCGTTAACACTACAAGAACGAACAGTAATCGGCAAAGGTGTTCGTGCACTCAGACGCGACGGTACCGTCCCAGCAGTTATCCACGATCATGGCAAAGCATCTCAGCATGTCATGGGCTCATTTGTTGAAATGACCAAAATCTTTGCAGCAGCAGGAAAACACCACCCTGTGAATATCACACTTGGCTCTAAGAAATACATGGCCCTTATCAAAGATGTCGATTTCGAACCACGCAAGCACATGATTCGTCACATTGTTTTCAATGCAATTGCAGCCGACGAAAAACAACTGACAGAAGTACCAGTGCATCTTACTGGTGAAATTCCTGCTGAAAAAGCAGGTCTCATGGTTATTCGACAACTTGATGTCGTTGAGATCGAAGCGCTACCAAAAGACCTTATTGATGAGCTCACCATTGATGCGAGCGGGCTTACTGAAATTGGCGATAAACTTACCGTAGCAGATATTGTCGTTCCAAAAGGTATCATCATCATTACTGAACCTGATCATCCGATTGCTGTAATTGAAGAAACCAAAGCTCAAATGAGTGAGGAATCCGAAGAAGCTGAAGCAGAAGCATCTGCAGCTGATGTTCCATCCGAAAATGGTGGTACCGAAACTCCCGCCGAAGAAACAAAGGAATAGCACTATGAAGAAGAGATCGGACTATGGACTCTACCGGATAGGTCAGTTCGAGTGCACTTTGAGGCTTATTCTTCGATGAACCCACCACTTTGGTGGGTCCAAAGCTCAGCGTAGGTGCCTTTTCGTGCTATAAGTTCGCTGTGACTACCATGTTCAATAATTTGCCCCTTGTCTATCACCAAGATGCGATCCATTTTTTGAACCGTGCTGAGGCGGTGGGCTATGACGAGTGCCGTTCGTTTTTCCATAAGTTTCCATAACGCTTTTTGGATAAGTACTTCCGATTCGCTGTCGAGTGCACTGGTGGCCTCGTCGAGAAGTAATATCGGAGCATCTTTGATGATCGCTCGGGCGATTGCGATACGTTGCCGTTGACCACCTGACAGTTTTACACCGCGTTCACCCACCAGTGTGTCGTAGCCACTGGGGAAGTTCACGATGAATTCATCGGCAAATGCTTTCTTTGCAGCTGCAATAATTTCGTCTTGAGAAGCACCTGGTTTGCCATAGGCAATGTTTTCAGCAATTGATCTGTGAAACAGTAATGGTTCCTGAGGTACATACGCGATTGATTGCCGAAGGCTTTTTTGGGTTACGTTTGCGATATCTTGACCGTCAATTGCGATAACACCTTTTTGGATATCGAGGAATCGTAGGACTAATTTGGTGATAGTAGTTTTTCCGCCACCACTGCGGCCAACGAGTCCGATTTTTTCACCAGGTTGTATCGTCATTGAGAAATTATCGATGACGTTTTGTTCAGAATCCCCGTAGTGGAATGAAACGTCGTTGAACGTGATTGCACCATCGTTGACTTCGATTGCTGTCGCAGAAGGAGAATCAACAAGCGACGGTTTTCTGCTTAATATTTCAACCATTTCGTGTGCCTCAGAAAATGCGCGCTCTAAGCTTCTGATGATGCTTGATGTATCCCAGAACGACCCAGTTATCCGGATGGCATACAACTGGGCTGTAATAAAGACGGCAGGTTGGAGTGATCCACTTTGCGTTGCATGAATGCCATATGCCAATACGGTAAGCGTCATTAACGCAACGGTTGCCAATGTCATTGAATTTGCATTAAGTTGTTTATGCCATGTGACTCGCCAAGCTTTTCCGGCAGTGGTAGTTATCTTCCTGAATTGTTGAATCTCGTGATCTTCAGCCCCAAAAGACTTAATGGTCATAAAGTTAGTGAGCATATCAGATAGATATGCTGATTGTACGGAGTTGGCAACAACGGCTTTTTTCTGCAAAGGGAAGCGTTTGCTGGCCATATAACCGCTCATAAAAATACCGAATAACGACAAGCCTCCAATAATCAAAGCTAGTCGAAGATCATAAAACGACAATACGATACTCGAGAACACGACGATTATGAAACTACGAAAACCCGTCAAGAAAATCGTATCAATAAACATCACATAGCTACTGGTGAGTTTTACTGCTTGGCTCTGTAGCGCCCCGCTAAAACTTTTAGAATGAAAATCATACGTTTCGCGGACTAAATGTTCAGCTACTTCATTATGAATGTCTTTTGTGGCTTCAATTTCGAATGAGTCGATTGCATCAGCAGAGATGCGGTGAAATATCATCGATGTTAGTGCCAAGATCACGATAAGTCCTAATATTTGCGGAAACGAAAGACTAAATGCTTCTGGGCGACTTAATTTCGCCACCGAAAAGCTTACAATTAGCGGTATCACAATTACATTGATCGTTACTTGAACTATCAGCAAAGATGACAACGCTAATTGCTTTGGGTAAGCTTTGGTGACTTTCCAGAAATATTGTAATATTTGCCTGGTAGAATTTTTGTTAGTTTTAGCGCTCATAGACTTTCGTTTTTACTCTTCGATGAATCCACCGGTTTGATGTGCCCAAAGTTCCGCATATGTGCCTTTTTGTTTAATGAGATCAGCATGGCTGCCTGTCTCTACTATTGTACCCTCACTCAGTACGACAATGCGATCCATTTTTTGAATGGTACTTAATCGGTGGGCAATCACTATGGCTGTTTTGCCTTCCATTAATTTCCAGAGTGCATCCTGTATGAGTGCCTCACTCTCGCTATCGAGTGCACTTGTTGCTTCGTCTAAGACCAAGATGGGTGCATCTTTGATCATTGCACGAGCAATAGCGATTCGTTGCCTCTGACCACCAGACAATTTCACGCCACGTTCACCAACCAGTGTTTTATATCCGGTAGGGATGTCTTGAATGAATTCGTGGGCATGAGATAGCTTGGCGACTTTTTCGATTTCGGCTTGAGATGCATCGGGTTTACCATAAGCTATGTTCTCTGCGAGTGTCCTATGGAAGAGCATTGGTTCTTGAGGAACGTATGAAATATGTCGTCTCAAATCTGCTTGTGCGACCTCGGCAATATTTTGGCCATCTATTTCAATAGTTCCATCTTGAATATCCATGAAACGCATGAGTAGTTTAGTCACCGTAGTTTTACCACCACCACTATGCCCTACGAGTCCGATCTTTTCGCCAGTAGCAATAGTGAGCTGAAGGTTTTCAAACAAAGGTTTTTTACCTTCTTCATGAGTGAATGTTACATCGTTGAATGCTATATCTGCCGATTTCACACGCAATTCTTTCGGATTCGGCACATCGACAATCTCTGGTTTAATTTCTAGAATCTCACCCATATCGTGAGCATCTCCAAAGACCCGCGTTAAGGTCCTGAACGTATTGTTGAGATCCCAAAGGCGTCGCATTATTTGCATCGTGAATGTCAGTGATAGGTATATGACACCAACTTGAACGCGACCATTTATCGCAAGCATGACTGAAATAGTAACTACTCCAATGTTAATGCTTCGTTGCACGGCACCAGTTATGAACTCTTGCTTCATGTTTAACTTCATCGTATCCATCGACCGGTCGTATACGGCATCAACCTTTTGCTGCATTCGCTTTTGCTCGCCAATTTCTCCGGCAAAAGATTTGACCGCCATGATGTTCGAGAAAGCATCGGCAAGTTGTCCGGTTCGCTCGGTTTCAGCGGCTGCCCATCGAGTATTGAACGGCACTTGCTTCTTGCGGTAATGCCAAACAAGTGGCGCGAAGATTGCGCTAAGTACGAGAATAGTGATCGCCACAAACGGAGCTTTTGGTAACAAAATCACCGTAGTCGCAGCTATTGTCACTAACAGCTTGAAAACGTTCCATGTAAGTGCATCAGTGAGCCGCTCAAAAGACCCAGCGAATTTTCCAACCTGGCTCACCAGAGACCCAGCGAATCGGTCGCCAAAAAACCTTGCACTCATGGTTTGCAAGTGGTCAAAAGCCGTCATATTGAGATCTCTCATAATTGCTTCTTGCGTACTCCAGAATCGTGGTACGACGATCTTGATCCAGACCGTGTGTCCAAAAATCTCGGTGAGCGCAATAACAGCAAAGAGTAGTGGCAAATTTGATGCACGAAGCTTGTCGATATTACCCGCAGCTAAGTTTGTGAGTATGAAACTAATAATAAGTGGCTGCAAGAAATCTTCGACAACTTGAGCAATAACCATCGCAGGATAGATGATCGCCAATTGTTTTTTATACTTAAGGGAGTGTTGCCAGTAAATACTGACAATACGCCGTGCGTTTGATTGTTTTTTCATAAGACAGCCTCCTGCTGTCACTTCGTTTTTTAGTTGATTCGAACGTTTATGTTAGATTTTTTACGAGCGCGGCCGACTAGCGTGAGGCGCTGCGGGCGACCGAAGAGGTAAAATTGATTGTCGTATATGACATGGTTGTTGTGGCCGCCCTTTCCGTTAGTTTGATGAATTGCGTGTAACTATAGCACATACATACCCCTTATGACAAAACGATTTATATCTGTTAGCGCTTGCAGAGAACTAAATATGGTTGTATAACAGGGGTGACTAGGCTATACTATAAGTATGAATAAAGTAATCCTCTACTATAAATTTGTACCACTTTCCGACCCAGCGATGACGATGCATTGGCAACGTGAGCTCTGTAGTCGACTCAACCTAAAAGGTCGAATTATCGTAAGTAAACATGGGATAAACGGCACACTTGGCGGTGATATCGAGAGTCTTCGAGCCTACAAACGAGAAATGAATAAATCGATCACGTTTAAAGGAATCGTCTATAAATGGAGCGATGGATCAGGTAACGAGTTCCCGCGCTTAAGTATTAAAGTTCGCGACGAATTGGTTGCTTTTGGTGCGCCTGATGAGATCAAAGTAGATGAAAATGGTGTTGTGGGTGGCGGTAAGCATCTTAAGCCCGAGGCACTTCACAAACTTATGGAAGAAAAGGGTGACGATGTAGTCTTTTTTGACGGTCGGAATGCCTATGAAGCGGCTGTAGGGAAGTTTAAAGATGCTGTAATACCTGATACCGAAACATCCCATGATTTCTTGCGAGAGATTTCGAGTGATAAATATGACGATATCAAAGATAAACCTGTTGTTACCTATTGTACCGGAGGCATCCGTTGCGAAGCACTCAGTGTACTCATGAAAAACAGAGGTTTCAAGGATGTATATCAAATAGATGGCGGAATCGTGAAATACGGTGAAAAATACGGTGATGAGGGCCTTTGGGAAGGGTCATTATACATTTTTGATGGTCGAATGGACCACCGTTTCAGCGATAAATCAGTCGATATTGGTAAGTGCGTACATTGCAAAGGGAAAACCAGCCGGTATATCAATTGTGCCAACGTTTCGTGCAATAAATTGGTACTTGTTTGTGAAAATTGCGACAAAAAAACTCATTGTTACGCTCACGAAACACCAGAGGAAGTATTTAATGCAAAGCGGTAGTGTTGCATTTGGAACTGGAATTCAGCAAGATACAATTGCGAAACTTGAAAAAGAAGCTATCGCAGATGACGAATATGATACAGCTCACATTTCAATCGATCAAATGGTGGCTTGTGAAGCTCATCATATAGCCTAAACGTAGCCTTACCGACTCATCAGCTTATCCTATATACTTAATTGGTGAATAAAGCACTTGAAGCTAAGCTAAAAACATTGCCAGATACTCCCGGCGTCTATTTCCATAAAGATAAATCGGGCGAGATTATTTACGTTGGCAAAGCTGCGGTGCTCAAGAATCGAGTTCGGCAATATTTTCAGAAATCTCGAAATCGAGACGCTAAAACTGAACTATTAGTCGCCGAAATATACGATACCGATTGGCAAGAAGTCGAAAGTGAATTTGAGGCTCTATTTCTAGAAGCAGAACTCATTCGTCGCTATATGCCACGCTACAATATTTTGCTCCGTGATGATAAAAGTCAGAGCTATGTTCGAATTGATTTTAAAAATGACTATCCGAGCGTCACGACTACTCGACGACCTTTGGATGACGGCGCCACCTATTATGGACCATTTCTCAACACTATAGCGCTCCGTCGTGCGCTCCGCTATTTACGAAAAATATTTCCGTACTCTACTCACACATCTTTGCCATCGAGGGCTTGTTTGCTGGTTCACTTGCATTTATGCCCTGGGCCCGAGACAGGAACACTTGATTCTAACGTCTATAAAATAACGCTCCGTAAACTAGTTCGTGTTCTTGAAGGGCAACGAATCACCATTGTCCGTGAACTAGAAGCCGATATGAAACGAGCGTCAAAAACAGCTGATTTCGAACTGGCAGCAACCATACGTGATCAAGTCCGTGCTCTCCGTGAACTCGATCGTAGAGTGCTGTTTAGCGACAAAGAGTTCATGGATTTATCCAAAGATCATGCCCTTATAGAATTGACTGAACTTCTTGGTCTCAGCAAAGCACCCCGCAGAATAGAAGGCTACGACATATCACACATGAGCGGCACCGACGTTGTGGCAAGTATGGTGGTATTTGTAAACGGTGTGGCGGATAAAGCAGAATACCGGAAATTTAAATCGGTAAAACAGAACAATGACGATTTCGAACACATGCGCGAAACTATGACTCGCCGTTTTAGCAAAAAGAATATCAAATCTTGGGGCATGCCTGATCTACTGCTCATCGATGGCGGTAAAGGCCAGCTAGAAGCGGCCATGTCGGTGCTCCGCGAAAAGAATATCAAATTACCGGCTATTGGTCTTGCCAAAAAACACGAAGAAATAGTCGTTCGAAACGATTGGCCATATACAGTTCTTGACCATGCTAGTATTTTGAAACTACGCGGCTTTAGCCGTGTGAGCGAAGACTTCACTCTAGTCGATGTGCCAAATAATAGTAATGTTGTAAAGCTATTGCAACGTATCCGTGATGAATCGCATCGGTTTGCAGTAAGTTACCACAGTGTACTCAAGCGCACACGCCAGACCACCAGCGTCCTCGATGATATTCCAGGAATTGGCCCACTAACGAGGAAAAAATTAATTCGTAGCTTTGGAAGTCTTCGTGGGGTTCAACAAGCATCCTTAGCAGAACTTACTGAAGCAGTAGGCCAGAAAAAAGCCAAAATGCTCTATTCAATAACGAGTAAAATTGACAAATAAGTAAAAATATAGTTTAATACTGAGATGTCAGCTATGCAAAGACCATTTGAGGTTCGGCCAACCCCTACAAGCTTCACCTATGATGATGCTGTTACTGCGCTTGGTGATCTCACAAATCGGAGTGAGTTATCGGAAACATTCGGTTTAACCGATGACGCCATTACTGGTCTTGTCTATGCGCAAACCTTTCACCCGGTAGATCAAACACCGCTCCGAGTTTACCCGATGTCACAACTTGAAATCATTGGAGACTATCCGAGAGTAAGTGGGCCTGTTACTGATTTGTGGCTAAATACCGTTTTGCCTGAGGTAGCTAACGGACAAAGCGTCAATGGGATCGTGTTATTCATGTCTCGACGAGACTTAGGTTTTGGTGGTCGAAGTATAATCGACCTTGTCCGTGAAAAGCGAAGATATCGTACTGGTGCCGATGTTGCACGCACTGTACTTCTCGAAGAGCTTGCTAGAAACAAATAAAACCCGATTGGGACATAGCTAGCGCGGCTTGCGGTGAGTTCGATCATGGGTTACGCCCGTGCTATACTGAAGTCTTGCAATGAAAGATAGCTTTGAGAGTGAATTTTTTGCGGGGAACAGACAACGACTACGTACTCTATTCCAGGGTACGGCGCCAATTGTTCTGACTGCGCATGGGTTACTTCAGCGTAACGGCGATAATTATTATCCTTTTCGCCAAGATAGTAGCTTCTGGTACCTTACCGGCATAGATATGCCTGATGTTCGATTGGTTATCGATAAAGAGCACGAATACCAATCGAACATCAGGCATATCTATGCCGGTAAGGTACAAGAAGCTA
>CAZBRN010000026.1:0-12284 GCA_964494545.1 uncultured Candidatus Saccharibacteria bacterium
AATCTACGCTGCTTGAAACCGGAATTTTTATGACCAGCTCAATTAGTCCGAATATTACAACTCGCCTCAAGCCAGAAGAGTTGCATCAACTTGTAGGATCAGTCGTTGAAAATGCCATAAAATTCAGCAAGCGAGACGATACTATTACTGTTTCTCTCAGGAAATCGTTTGGCAAAATTAAACTTATTGTAAGTGACCATGGGAGTGGTGTTTCGAAAGATAAGTTATACGAGCTCTTCCAGCCATTTGCGCGTGCAACAGACTCAATGAAGTATGACTACGAAGGGGCTGGCCTCAACTTGTATATCGATAAAGTTATCTTGGCTCGCATCGGTGGTCATATCGAAATGAAGAGCCATGAAGGTATCGGAACAACTGTGGTTATAACGATGCCATCTATCGATGTCCGTGATGGGCTTGTCTCTCCGTCGGTAATTACCCCAATAATATCATCTTCAAAAGCAATAGTTCGATAGACTCCATAGTGGGGGAATGACACATTACACTAATACGGAACAAAGTAGCGTTTAGGTAATTTGTTCCGTATTAGTTGACTTTGGCGTTGTTGCCAGCAGTGCAGCAACAGGAAGACGTGTTGGTAGGTGAGCTTACTTCCTCGGAACCAAGTGTGAGCCTTCGGGCGTATCTTGATCCGGCAAGTTTTACACCAACCGTATTCTCTTGATCTCTTCCAGGCAATACGACCGTGGCAGGTTTGACATTCTTGTTTGTTTTGTTTGGTAAGCATCTGGTAAACCAGCTGCTTACACAGAGCTTCCCTCGGTAATGCTAGACTAGACATTACGGAACAGTCCTTTCGAATTAGTTGTTGTTACAGACCTAATTCTACTGGCTGTTCCGTTTTAGTGTAATGTGTCGTGGGAATTTGTAGTTGAAATAATCGCCGGATAGTGATATAATTAAAGATTATTATTTGAAAAAGTAAGTGCAATGCCCCATCTTTTTGAAAATTTTCCCGACTCTAAAGGTCCGAATTATGTTTCGTCTCGTATTGTGAGAGCGGTAATTTGGTATAGTGATATTGTATTTAGCGTATTGCCGATAGGCGACCTTGATGTACTCATTCAGCAACAAATGCTGCTGACGCGTGAACTTCATGATTATGTTGACTCTACGCTAGTCCGAATTTGCAACACACAGGAGACGTGACGTCTGCAACCGCTTTCTACTTTTTAGTTTGTGCACTATACTAATACTCTGTTGGCGCCTTGGCCGAGTGGTTAGGCAGCGGTCTGCAAAACCGCGTACACCGGTTCAAATCCGGTAGGTGCCTCCAAATTGAAAATTACCTATCGTCTACGTATTGTCTGAAATGCTATACTATATGCATAAGAGGTACTACATGATAAAAAGATTATTAACCCTAAGTTTCATTGCAGTTTTTCTACAAATTTTTGTCTTAGCACCAAGTGCACTTGCGGTACCAGCTATCACTATTAATAGTCCTGCCGAGGGGCAGCAATTTTCCGGGAACAACTTCACGATTTCAGGTAATACAGACCCCAACTCTACTGTTTTGATTCAAAAGGGAACAACTACCTTGGCTCAAACTATAGCTGACGGGAGCGGTAATTGGTCTGTCACATTACGAGATCTTCCTGATGGTAATAATACTATTTCATCCAAAGTCGTAAAAAATACTGGTTATGGTTACTTTGCAAGTACTGCCGATGGCGGGGGTTCTATAAAAATAAACCGACTTCGTTTCAGTGATGATGTAATTAACGACGGTGGATCTCCATGGCCCGTTTCCTCAACTAATTTTATACTAGGTCTTTCCCCGTCACCTAATTCTGATATATTTTATGGAATGTCGAATATGTTTGCGCCGGTCGTAAAACCACTTAAATTTGATGCTTCAAATCCGGCAGATCCAGTTGAGGTAAGCGGCGCTTATCCTTCAAATCCCGCAACAAATACGCCAGCATTTAGTCAGGACGGCACAAAGGTTTATGTATCTAACTTAGCCGCTAATGCTGTCTCGGTTGTTGATGTCGCTTCTAATACTTGGGTCAAAGACATTTCGAGTGGCACCAGGCCTCCAATTGGTGCGGTAACAGCACCTAATGGTAATGTATACGTCAGCAATCAAAATAATACGATTCAAATTATAAATACAGTAACTGATTCAACTGCTGCAATCTTTACAACACCGTGTACTGTCGCCCTTATTACGTTCTCAGAGGATCCTGCATATCCATACTTTTACGGATTTTGCATCAACGATGGCAAAATAATTCAATTTAAAACTGCTGATAATACTGTAAATGCGACGTTTAATACGGGGTATAACCCAACCGGAGGCTATCTGACTCCGGATAATTCTAAAATATACTTTTTTAACTCTACTTTAAGCGGATATCCCGACACAGATAAAGTAATTGTTGTTGATACAAAAACAGGATTAGTGACCAACGTCATTCAACTGTCTTCCGGAGTCTCAGGATTTATTTCCAGTCCTGATGGACAAAAACTATATGTCGCTACGCCTGGATTCGCAACAGCATTTAACGTAAACAAAATTGATGTTATTGATCTCAAGTCTGAGAAAGTTAGTAAGACCATTACTACAGCAGAATCGCCAATTCTTGTGACATTCGCGCCATCGTCGACACGTGAAGTATCTATCGCAAATGTCTCAGTGGTTTTGGGTACCAGCACTTCGTCATCTAGCAAGATTGGAAGCCTTGCTGAAACGGGTGCGATTATGGTGTCTGCAATCGGGCTTGGCGCAGCATTGATAGTGACTATTATGTATCTTTTTATCGATTATCGACGACACAAAAAACCACTTGTTCAGGCAGATCCTAATGTTCGTTATAGCTTTGCGCACCATCTTCATCAAGTAACAATTCCACTGTTTAAGTACCGAATTTCTGTTGCGATAAAGCCAGTAGATTCTGGTCCATTCTCTAAGTTTTAATAATTGATTCGACGAAAGATTTGAATACTAGGGTAGGTCGTTTATAATCTACCCTAGCGATACCCCGGGCGAGTGGCGGAATTGGTATACGCGACAGACTTAAAATCTGTTGGTCGCAAGACCTTGTGGGTTCAAGTCCCACCTCGCCCACCATGTAATAAGCCACCCTAACAGGGTGGTTTTTGCTGTATCGATTCATGACGAATACACTCAAAAAGTGATATACTAAGAGCACATTAAACAGCAGGAGATTCAAAATGATTTTGTTTATTATTCTAGGGGTCGTCGCAGTACTACTGCTTATCGCAGGACTATATAACGGACTTGTTCGCGCAAACGTTCGAGTTGATGAAGCGTGGAGCGATATTACCGTTCAGCTCAAACGACGAGCAGATCTTATCCCAAATCTAGTCGAAACTGTAAAAGGTTACGCAAAGCACGAAAAAGAAGTATTCGATAATGTCACCAAAGCTCGTTCTGCAATCTTGGGAGCGCAAGGTGTTGAAGAGACAGCGAAAGCCGACAATCAATTCACTAGTGCACTTAAAAGCGTCTTTGCTGTTGCAGAAGCCTACCCAGACCTAAAAGCAAATCAAAACTTCGCCGATCTTCAAGCTGAACTAACTGATACCGAAGACAAGATTCAAGCATCTAGACGATTCTACAATGGTTCAGCACGAGACCTCAATATTAAGGTTAAGACTTTCCCATCAAATATTTTTGCTTCTATGCTTGGTTTTAAAGTTCGTGAATTCTATGAACTTGAAGAATCTGAGAATGTAAAAGTTCAGAATCCTGTAGACGTAAAATTCTAACCCTCATTTCGTCACCACATGTATAACGAAATTGACGCCAACAAACGCAAGAGCGCACTCATCATGATTGCGTTTGCTGGTTTTGCCTTAGCCATAGCATATGTTGGTGGCTGGTACCTGGGTGGCAGAAGTTTCGCGCCTTTCGCAATCATTGCCGCCCTTTTGTACGTTGTCATTTCTTACTTTGCCGGTGCTAAAATGACGCTTGCACTCAATAGCGCCAAAGAAATATCAAAAACCGATAATCCAAGGCTGTACCGAATCGTAGAGAATTTAGCCATAACCGATGGCATCCCGATGCCAAAAGTGTACATTATTACTGATCCAGCCATGAACGCATTTGCCACCGGGCGAGACCCCAGCCATTCAGCAGTATGCGCTACATCTGGACTCCTTGAAGCGCTAGACGATACCGAGCTGCAGGGTGTCATGGCCCACGAGATGGGGCATGTAAAAAATTATGATATACGCGTGAGCTTGGTAGCGTTTGCACTTGCCTCAATTATCGGAATTATAAGTGATATAGTCATACGAAGTATGTTTTGGGGCGGCGGGAGCGATGACGATGGCCCAGGCAGTAACCCCGCATTCATGGTCATTGGTATTATCGCGGTCATTCTCTCTCCGATTGTTGCTGCCATCATACAAATGGCCATTTCACGAAATCGAGAATACCTTGCAGATGCCACGGGTGCGCTCACTACGCGGTACCCCGAAGGATTAGCTCGAGCTCTCGAGAAAATTAGCGCTAAAAAGGAAGGTAGCACAATGAAGCGTCAAAATTCTTCTACTGCTCATTTATTTTTTGCCAACCCACTAAAAGGTAAATCTGTCTCAAATTTGTTTAGTACACACCCTCCAATCGAAGATAGGATTAAGCGTTTGCGAACAATGGGTTCGGGTTCATAGCATGTCTACTAAAAAAGCCACAAAGAGTCAAAAAAATACAAAAAACGTACCACCTAAAAATGTAGTAGTTCGGAGCACTCCTCGAGTTCTGGCTAAATCGAGTTATAAATCGTTTCGCATGCACCGTCCTATAAAACCCCTGCAGCCGAAGGTATCTTCTGGTTACCAAATTTTAAAACAAAGTCTTCGAACGTTGTTCAAGAGTAAGCGTTTATTTATTGGATTAACGTTGGTGTACGTGATCTTATCACTATTGTTTGTCAGAGGTTTTGGGCAAGGTGTAAACATCCCACAAATCAAAGACTCTTTGAATTCACTTCAAGCAGGAGATTTAGGTGCACCTAAAACAACTGCACTCTTGTTTGGAGTATTGGTGACATCCGGCAACACGAATGCCGATACCGACGGTGGGATTTACCAGTCGATACTACTTATCGTCATGAGTCTTGCTACCATTTGGGCGCTACGACAAGTACTGAGCGGCAAGAAAATCACCGTCAAAGATGCTTTTTATAAAGGACTATATCCACTAGTACCATTTGTATTGGTTATGTTGGTGGTGGGTGTTCAACTTATTCCATTTGCGTTGGGGGGCTGGCTTTACACAACTGTCATTGCCGGAGGGATTGCTATATCCTCGCTGGAGATACTACTGTGGGGAACGCTTGTACTGTTTTTGGTCATATTATCGCTCTATATGGTCGCCTCATCATTATTCGCCTTAAATATTGTCACGCTTCCGAATATGACACCTATGCGTTCACTCAGAAGTGCCAAACAGCTTGTGCAGCATCGACG
Source organism: uncultured Candidatus Saccharibacteria bacterium (assembly GCA_964494545.1). GTDB lineage: Bacteria > Patescibacteriota > Saccharimonadia > Saccharimonadales > AWTP1-31 > JAPLYT01. Next base: position 5,467 of record CAZBRN010000026.1, read on the forward strand.
ATGGGTCGTAATCCGTAAGATATTGTTTTTACCGTTTGCACTATTGGTTTTGGCTGCAATTGTCATGCTCCCGTTCATCGTCCTGCTTCCCGTTATCGCCGAATGGGTATTTTTCGGCCTATCGCTTCTAGGTTGGATAATTACCATCTCCTACATGTATAGCCTGTATAGAGAACTCCTCAATGAGTAAAGATCTACAGTTCCCTCAAGCAGAACAACGGGCTATTGCACTTAAAAAACTGCTCGCTGAGTACGATTATCAGTATTATATACGGGATGAAATAACTGTCACCGATGCTATTTACGACGGACTAAAAAACGAACTTAAACTGATAGAATCTCAATTCCCTGAGCTCATAACACCTGATTCGCCAACACAGCGGTTGGTAGGTGGAGTACTTGAGGGATTCAAAAGTGTTCCTCACTCCGTTCGAATGATTAGTATCAATGATGTGTTTGATGAAAACGAAGTAGATGCTTGGATTACTCGAATAAGTAAACTACTTCCTGAGGCTCAAAAATTAACTTATTTTGGTGATGTAAAGAAAGACGGTTTAGCATGTGCGATCGTGTATCAAGACGGGGTGTTTGCTCAAGCTATTACACGTGGCGATGGTCAGCAGGGCGAAGATGTTACAGCAAATGTTAGAACAATTGCTTCGGTGCCCCTCAGACTACGTGATACCGAAAAAACAAACCATTATATGGTCGGGAGAACAGAGGTTCGTGGCGAAATAGTTATGTATAAAAAAGACTTTGACGCGTTGAACGAATTTCGCGCGAAAGAGGGATTGCCCTTGTTTGCAAATCCAAGAAATACAGCAGCCGGAACCATTCGGCAATTAGATACGGCACTAGTGGCTAAACGGAAACTACATTTTTTGGCATATGATATCATCGTCGACAATGATCATGCTGACCCTGAGACAAACAGTAGTGCTTACAGTCTCATGGCAGAATTGGGTTTTCAGGGTGGAGAATATGCCAAGCCGCTTCGCACAACAAGTGAAATTCATGCTTATTTTAAACAATGGGATACTGTGCGGGATACGTTACCCTATAACATCGATGGCCTTGTTATAAAGGTTGATGATAGGCGCATATATCAACGACTCGGTATTGTCGGCAAAACACCAAGAGGTGCAATTGCTTATAAATATCCAGCCGAGCAGACTACAACCACGGTTAAAGATATATTTATTTCAATAGGCCGCACTGGCGCAGCTACACCGGTGGCAATACTGGCTCCTGTGGTGATCGCTGGGAGTACGGTTCAGATGGCTACACTTCATAATGCTGGTGAAATAAAGCGAAAAGATATTAGAGTTGGAGATACCGTTATCGTGCGTAAGGCGGGCGACATTATACCTGAAGTAGTGGAACCACTTACTAAGCTACGCAAAGGTTCTGAGTCGGTATTTGTAATGCCGACGCATTGTCCTGAATGCGAAGCTAAACTCGTTAAACAGAAAGTCGATGATGCAATTTGGCGCTGTCCAAATTCAAGCTGTCCTGCACGAAGTCAGCGACACATTGAACATTTTGCCAGTAAAGGTGCGCTTGATATCGAAGGTATGGGCGAGAAAAACGTCGCTGCGCTACTAGAATCTTCGCTTATCGCCGATCAAGCAGACATATATGCTCTCACAGTAGAACAATTGCTCACGTTAGACCGATTTGCGGACGTGAGTGCCAAAAAATTGGTGGATTCGATTAGCGCTAAAAAATCACCACCTCTGGCTCGATTTATCTTTGGGCTTGGGATACGTCATGTGGGAGCACAAACTGCCGTAGATCTTGCCAATCATTTCCATACGCTCGATACCATAAGTAAAGCCAGTCAAGAAGAGTTTTTAACCATAGAAGGTGTTGGAGAGATAGTTGCCGAAGCACTTGTAGCCTGGTTTGCTGATCCTCTGAACGTAGATTTGTTATCAAAATTTGCAACAAGTGGAGTTGAGCCAGTTTCAGTCGACAATGTTGGAGGGCCGTTGCTCGGCCAAAAGTTTGTCATTACAGGTACGCTCCAGGCAATGAGTCGAGACCAGGCAGCTGATAAAATACGAGCACTGGGTGGAACGTTTCAAAGCAGTATCGGCAAGGATACCACGTATTTAGTGGTCGGTGATAACGTAGGTGCTAGTAAACTCATCAAAGCCACCAAACTCGGCACAAAGCAAATTACCGAAGCTAAACTTCAAGAAATTATTGGTTCGTAGTGGGCACAATGACAGATAGGAAGCCGATCGCAACTTCTGCGCAGTTAGCACGTAACATGAAGCTGTTCGTGTTTGTGAAGGTTTTTCAGAAACGGGTTTTTTTACCGCTTGCAGGCATATACTTTACTACCCGCGCTGGGTTCAAGATTAGTGACCTCGGATTATTGTTTGCCTGGTTTGCGCTCGTCCAAATTATCGTCGAAGTCCCGACAGGGTATTTTGCCGATCGCTATGGAAAAGTGCTTAGTATGCGAATTGGCGCGTTCTTGAATATCATATCGTGCTTTATATATGTATTCTATGCGAATCCAATTGGTATATATTTGGCTTATACATTTGAAGCTACAGGGTATAGCTTTTTTGGTGGAGCAAACGAGGCGGCAATTCACGATACCCTTCAGGCGCAAGGGAAGGCCGGTCAATATACAAAATTATTCAGTCGAATCCAGGCGGTGTCGCTCGGTATAAATGCAGTACTCCTAGCTCTTGTACCACTTACGTATAAGGTTGACCCACGACTTCCGTTTGTAATCGGGATGCTTATGTACACACTCCTATTTATCGTTAACCTCAATCTGACTGAAGTGTATGAGCCGCTGAATCGAGAAATTGGCAAACAACGCAGAAGCAAAATACAAAGCATGGTTCAATTCAAAAAACTTCTACCGTTCTTTTTGATCTTAGGCTATATAAGTTCCCTATATACCGCACCTTCAGACTACATAACTATCCTGTTAGCGCAGCTAGGGGTTCGACCATATTTTCTAGGCTTCATGTTTAGCGCTGCAAGTGTCTTCGGAGTTATTATTGGCTTTGGCATCCATTATTTAAAAAAGTTGTCGTTACGACAGTACATACTATTCGATGTTTCGTTGCTGATGTTTTTCTTTGGTAGCTTATGGTCTGCTATCGTTCCGCTAATCATAGTCGCATTCATAATTAACGTGGCATTCTGGCGATATCGTCGGATCGTCTACCAAGCAGAGATATACGAAATTCTACCAGTACGGGAAAAAGCAGTTTTATTTTCTGTACTAAATAATAGTAGTCAGGTTTTCGAATTTTTCGTGCCGCTCCTCTTCGGATTTATAATTGCTCGATCATCTATTTCAGTAGCCTTTGGGTTATCGGGGTTAATAGCAGCTTTCATCACAGTTCCACTACTGGCTCAGACGAGTCAGCTTGGCGTACGTGCCAAAGAATTCATGAAACAATAGTTTTGCAAATAATGAATTATTATTGAATAATACTATGATGAGTGAAATACCACTACGATCTATCAACGAATCAATCCTCCCAACTATAGGAGAGACTCTGTATGATCAAGCACTTCTCCAGACTGCGCTCGCTGTTGGAGACGCATGCGCACAACTAGCAGTCGATGATACTCCCCCCGAGGGCACCTCTTACCTGACGACGGCCCTGTGGCGGTACCAATCACGATATTAAGTGAAAACAAATATGGTCCGTATCATGCCAACTTTGCAACTAAAGGGAAGTATTTATACGGACGCTCTAAAGTGCATCTTCCAAAACTCATGGAGCAAGGACATACATTAATGGCATCAAGTCATGCTCTTGGAATTATTAGCGAACCCCCAATGCCACTCGTACATACTACTCATTTGAGTGCTATTGAGGGCGCTACAACTCATGCGATTAAATCACCATTTTCTACTTCACAAATAACGGGTGTCTCCATTGAGAATCCATACTTGTTTAATAAAATGGCAGCTCGTGAGAAATTACCGCATCCCCTAAACCAGAAAAGAGGCAAGGCGTTGATTGACTTGATAATTTCAATCGCTAATACACCTGCCGACATTGAAGCCATTCAGGCAAATATCGACAATTGGCCTACTGCAGCCTAGACACTTCGAAACCTTGACAAAAAATCAATACAGCTTATGATTAGTGTATATCGTGCGCACCGCGGCGCGTTCCAAAAATAAAAATGTGAAAACAAAAATCACCCGCCGCAGGGTGGGCGCGCACGAAAAAGACCGGCAAGTAGCCGGTCTTTGTAATTAGGTATCTTACAGCTATTTAACGGTGCCTATAAGATAGTCTGCAAGCATCGCCTGAGCTTCGCTTGAGTGGCTTCCTCGTCCGCCCCTAGTATCGAACCCAGTGGTTGCGTCTTTACCGCAATAACGTAGGATTTCACGGGCGCCACCTGGGTGCTGATCGATATACGATGAAACATCATAGGCGTTATTGTTGATCACGATCCAGCAATCAGTTGTTGCTGAATGTTTCGCTACGTCAGAAAGTGTGTAGGTCTTTGAAGACGAAGGACTCGTCGTGTTCGAAGCGGTGGATGGTGATGGTTTTTGTGTATTCTGGGTAGGGGTAGTATTTGAATTCTCGTTTGCTTGTTCTTTTAAGCCACCTTTAATAACTACGAATCCCATGAATAATGCGTACACGATAATTACGCCAGCTAGTACTTTCTTGATCATAGAGCAAACTCCTCATAGTGAATTGATTGTTTTGGTGCTCCAACTGCAAGTAGATTTCGTTCTAATGATTGCATCATTCCTGGTGGTCCGCACAGCAGATACTCTTCATTATTTGGTGTAAACACTTTTCCAACCTTTATGGGTCCCGTTGTATCGCTAAAATGAGCCGTCACCGTAAAGCGAGGATTACTTTCCGCTATAGCAAGTAAATCGTCTAAAAATACCGCTTCAGATGCATTCTTTACGCAATAGTATAAGTTAACAATATGACTTGCGGGCAAGCTTTGAGCCATAGCTAGGAATGGTGTAACACCAATACCACCCGCAATCCATGTCTGTTTTTTGCCAGGGATTTTGGTAAAACTGAAAAATCCGTATGGACCTTCAATGTTCGCATGGTCTCCAATTTTGAGCTGCCCGAGCGTACTCGTAAAATCACCAAGATTCTTTATTCCAAAACGCAGTTTTTCATCGGTGCTTGCAGACGCTATAGTGAATGGGTGTGATTCATTGCCGTCGCCCAACGATGTAAAGGAAACAAACGCGAACTGTCCAGCATATCGGTTGATCGGGGTACTTATAGGAGTAAGTACAATATCAAATACATTATTACGCTTGGTGATAGATTCGAGCTTATATTCGAATGACTTTACAATTGCCTTATGGAAGAGTGATCTATAGACATATACCAATGAAGCTGCAGCCCCGATTGCGATCATATAAATCTGAAGCGGCATATTTTGACCAAGGTCACTCCCGGTTACAAAAAGAGCGTGATAACCAGAAAGAAAAATCATAGCTCCCATTACCCGCATACTTAGCACAAACCATTGATATTTAATTTTGAAATACAAAGTAAGTACAACAAGCGCAACCATCACGTAGAGTGCGATTTTACCCAAGAGAAGAGGAATCTCGGTACTCGGCATGACGAACTTGAAAGCACTAACATCTGATATTTGGAGATATTTAAATGTTAATAATGCTGAGTGAGCGAGTAGTAGCATAATGACAACAGCAGATATATTCTTGTGTGCTTTATAGAGTCTATCAAGACCATAGAAAAGATCTTCTAAAAAAGGTAGTCGAGCGCTGAGGATAATCAAAAAAGAAAGTAAACTGAGCGCGCTGAGAGCGGTAATTTTAGCGAGTGAATCACTATGAATTGTACTAAACGCATACCATAAAAACACCGGGAATACCCCGACAAATACCGATACCCAAAACCCAAGCCACTTTTTTTTAATCATTGACTACATTGTATCAAACTAAGCCTGATAATTAGCTGAATGATTTTATATCAATAGAATAACTTCTATCAAGTCTGTTGAATAAAAGGCGCAATTGCAGCTTCGTCATTATATACTCGCGCGCTGGCGACAGCGAGAGACCCCATTGCACCAAACATGGCTAGGCCGAGAAGGACTTCAGCCACCGCTACCTCAGTATCAGACGGGGCGTGCTGTTGTGTTGCCTCAGGAGTAGTTGGACCTTCGTCTATTGTGTCCGCAATTGCTAAGCCTGTAACACTTAGCCCAAGAGCAAATCCAATAGATGCTACAACGCCCACTGCGTTAGCTTTTTGCATTCGCGAAGGGCACATTATTGTGTTTTTGATAGTGCCTAATTCTGAGCGGATTTGTTCTCTAGTTGGTAAGATTCTCATATAAAAAGTATTATAGCACAACATACTTGTACTTTGTGCCAAGCTCAATATCGGAATGTACCAACATGCTGGTTATGACCACAAAATATTGAGCGACAAGAAACGCAGAGATATCTCGGTTGCCGCTGTTGATGACAGGATCGTACATCGACTTTTGTATGATTTTCTTATCCCGATAGTAGACCAACGTTTTGACTCCGATGTGTGGCCAAGCCGTAAGAACAAGGGCTTACATAAATCACTGCTGCGGATCGGGCAGTTTACAGAAAAATATGCTCACTGTTATGCGTGGAGAGCAAATATCGTAAAGTTCTTCGATAATGTAAATCATACTGTACTTCAAACCCTCATTGCACGATTCGTCTATGATGCTAATGCCAAAAATCTCCTTGACAAAGTTATACATAGCTACCAAACACAATTAGAAGTCAGTCAGTCAGTCAGTCAGTCAGTCAGTCAGTCAGTCAGTCA
>CAZBRN010000027.1:0-11432 GCA_964494545.1 uncultured Candidatus Saccharibacteria bacterium
CAAAAATCTCAACGACACTGCTTGGGTCACTAAAAATATCAAAGAACTCACCGTAGACGAGATGCGAGACCCAAAAAAAACCGTTACAACCCTGGCTGAAAAACCTACTAAAAATTCATATAGCTACATCCCGCTAGCGATAGATGACACGGCTTGTGACAATGCCACGAAAGCTTGCGTGAAATATACCTTGAGTGCAACACTCGAAAACAGTAAAAGTATTTTCACTCGAAGCAATCTAAACTAATTTGTAAAACTGTTAAAAACGTGATGAATATGGTTAAATAACAGATATGAAATTACTCAGCGGCCTTGATTTGGCAAGTTATATTAAAGAGCGACAGCTTCATCAATCTCGTTCACTCCGCCAAAGCAGTGGCGTCTCTCCTCGCTTAGCGATTGTTAGGACTAACCCTAGCGCCGTGGTAAATAGCTATATGAAGATGAAGCAAGCATATGGGGAAGATATTGCCGTAGACGTTATCGTCTATGATGTGGATCAGAAAGATGCTCTTGCGACAATCAAAAAGCTGAATGAAGACACGCAAACTCACGGCATTATTGTCCAGATTCCGTTGCCAGATGTTTCCCAGACCGATGAAATTCTCAATGCTGTCGATATTCATAAAGATGTAGATGGTCTTGCTGCAAACACAACATTCGATGCTGCAACACCGATGGCTATCAACTGGCTCATCGCTGGTTATAACATTGATCTTCGTGGCAAGAATATCGTGATCGTTGGAAACGGCCGCTTGGTAGGAAAACCACTTGCTGCTATCTGGAAGGCCTCTGAGCTACCGGTAACTGTCGTCGACAGGTCCGTCCCCGACATCACAGATATCACCAAAGAAGCCGATGTGCTCGTTTGTGCCACTGGCGTTCCGGCACTTATCACTGCAGATATGATCAAGCCTGATGCAATCATCGTCGATGCTGGAGTAGCTACCGACAGCAATGGCCTAGTAGGCGATATTGCCGCCTCAGTCCGTGAACTACCAAACATCACCATCACTCCAGAAAAAGGTGGCGTGGGTCCGCTGACCATTTGCGCCCTTTTCGATAATGTCCTTCGCGCTGCACTAGCATCAGTAAAAAACTTGTAATTGCTGTTAAAAATATCGTAATTTTATATACAACGACTTTCCTGATTGGCAATCGTTTTGCGAAAATTCTCACGTTCAATACCTGTGCTTATAATATTTGACGACACTCACAACAGGGCGTAAAACATAGTCACGTGTAGCTACACTAACAATTAATATCAATAACCATCTTAGCCAGTACGGCGTGATTGATGGTTATGGAAAAGGGTAGGTTAGGTATGGGAAATTCTATCGTTAATGCTGATCCATTTGTAGACTACGACGCTAAGGAAGCTGCAATTATAGTAGCGGCTTTGGCCTGGGTGATCGCAATAGGTTCAGTAGCAGTTGCCGCATTGGTGATTTGTGGGTGGAAAGGCGCCAAGAGCGTCGTCATCGACTGGCTGCACGGCAAAGCAACATTTATGTGTCGATGATGGATTACTTCATTGATAGCCTTGGACTTGTCATGGGAGGCGACAAAGTATCGCTCGCGCCAGGGCTACAAATAAGGGATAGGATGATCTTTGATCATGCAAACGGTGCTCGTCATAACATTACAAGCACTACTCGAGATGTTCTAATGATGCTTGGTAGAGGCGTTGAAATATCGCAGTGGCATGCATATGCAGCAGCAGTACGATTTACCGATAAGGAATGGTTAGATCTGATAGCCTTCTTAAACTCAATTGGGGGGATTCAAATACATCGTTCCTGGAGCGCACAATTTTTGATGAGTATGCATAGAATTCAATGGCAAGTACAAGGAGTATCTATGCAGACTCACGCAGTAAGGAATAGCGCAACAATAAAAGGACTAGCTTACGCTATCAGCCTTGCGATGGGGCAGTTGGCAGCACTTACGGTAATCGTTAGCATGTTAAGTATATATTCTGGATTAGCAGAATATGCAGCTCTTGCGGTGTATTCCATAGGAATTCTTTGGATAACTACATTTGTTCATGAATACTCTCACATTGCTATAAGCAAAACATCAAACCACATTCCCGCTGTAATCGTTCGAGGATTACGAATCGGAATTATACATCACCAGCTCTCGCGCAAACGAAACATTCTCTCTGCGCTTATGGGCCCGCTGATGGGTATTGGTTTCGCTACGTTCCTTGGACTTGCGGGGTGGTTGGCACAATCAGCTGTAATAATTCAGTCATGTTTTGTGGTTAGTGTGTTCCACGCTTTGAGCTGGCTACCATCTTACGGGGATGGTCGTGTGCTTAAAAATGAGTTTACAAAATTCAGAAAAAGAGGAAATTATGAGAAAACGTCAGCGGCTATTATTGAGCGTAAACGGACTTCGCGTTCGTCGCAACGCCCGATTTGAAGTTAACATTCCGTTTTTAGTAGTAACACCTGGCACTGTTACATGCATTGTAGGTGCTAACGGTAGCGGAAAAACAACATTCGTTGAATCGCTAGTAGGGCTGCTTCCCCCAATTGAAGGCGAGGTCCGGATAAATGGAGATATAGCACATAGTGATAATCCATATGTAAAACGTGCAATAGGCTATGTTCCTGACGATGATTCATGGATTATTCCTGAACTTACAGCAAGGGAATATTTTGAACTTTTAATTTCGGTTCAGCTTGCACCCCAAAATCGTATTCTTATGCGTCGGAGGGTAGAGCAAATGTCACAAGAACTTATGCTCACTTCCTTTGATCAGCAGCTAGGACAGTTGAGTCATGGTAACAAAAAGAAAGTTCAAATAATTGCTGGACTCCTTCATGACCCGCATTTCATTATTGTAGATGAGCTTAGGAATGGATTAGACCCGATTGCGATAATTCGCGCCGAAACCCTGCTGAAATCGCGCATGCAATCGGGGTCAGCAATTATCGCTGCAACGCATGATCTTTGGTGGGCAGAACGATTCGCAGACGAAATCGTGATGATTCGTCGAGGGCAAATCATTCTAAGAGAGGCAACAGAATCAATCGTTAGCCACTACGGTAGCGTAGAGTCACGATTTATGGAGTTATACGATGAAGCTGCAGCCACAAAATAAATCGCGTTTGCTCTACTCGACCATAGTATTGACACGTTTTGGGGGCGGGAGCAATAAGCCTCTACGATCTGCAATTTTGCGTATTATCGGGGCCTTTACATGCGCGTTATTTGTAAGCAACATCATGGCAAAATCAATTCAAAATACACAACTCCCAACAGGAATTCCACCAAAAGTAATCTTTGCGATAGTGCTGACCATTGGGTTTATTTTGGGCGGATTTACAATGCTAGCATCTGGCTCAATCCATCAAGCAGGAAGTCGCAATGTAATGCAGGCGCTGCTTACACTCATGCCGATTAGGTCAAGGCAACGGTGGCTGTGCGTAATTTTGCCCGTTAGTATCATCTGGTGTATTTTACTTATTCTTGGATTAGTTACGATCTGTGCCATTGCCAATAAAATAGACACATCATGTATGCTACTGAGTCTGGCCTGGGCCATTGGTCTGATCTGTGGCATGGCAGGCCAACTCACACGGAAACCATCGTCATTATTTATAAAAACGATACTTTTTATTAGTCAGGTAGTACTAATGCTCGCTCTTTTTGACCGGCTCTTACAACCGTCGGGTAGACAGTATTTAAACCTTATTCTTAGCATCATGTATTCAATAATCGGTTTGCATAGTTATGGAATTATCGACATATATTTTAATCATTCAGTGCCATCTATATCTAATTCAAAAAGTGAGCATATGCCAATTATCCCAAAATACTTACCTATCTACGGATGGTTTTTAGTAAAAATATGGCGAAATAAGCGTACGCGAGCATCTTTTGGGGTGGCAATGGTTTTTTCATTATCAACTGCAATCACGATTTTAGCTCGGGGCGCTACATTTAGCGACCCGTATGGACTGCTTATTCTGGGAGCAATTTTAGCTTCTATGTTTGCGTGCGATATTCGTGGAACGATGAAGCGTAATGTTCCCCCGGAAATTGTTCTGCTTCGTGGAGCAGGGAATTTGGTAAGGGATGAAATCCTATGTGTGTTGATATCTGGACTTGTCATTGGCCTACCCATGTATTTTGCCTTGCACGGTAACGCGATCAACCAGTTGTTATTTCTCATTTTCTTCATATCGGCACAGGCATTTAGCTCAATAGTTGGGCTTCTATCCAGTACTATATTTGTGCCTTCTGCACAAGATACTGGGGCTCAATTGATTTCGGCTGTAATAGCGTCGGCGGCAATAGTATTTTTCCCGCGTATTGCTCAATTTTCTCGTGTATCAGTTTCAATGCAAGTATTGCTGTGGAGTGAGGCTGCAGTCACTGTGTGGATACTGGTATATGTTTATGAAATAGTAAGGAGGAAACATTATGGCCGTACTTGAAAGGTCAAATCAACAAAAACAAATAACATCTCGAACAACGCTTGGAATGACAATTGGACTAGTTATATTCATGAGCATACTTATCGCGAAGGCATCACTACTTTCCAGTACGACTGGATATTCAGTTGGTAAGATTGGATCAGTTACACTATTTATTCTTTCTAAAAAATCTGTTGGTAATGGCAGCTATCTCGTAGATATCAAGCTTCGGATTATACAGATTTTACTACTTATAGTAGGGTGTGCGTTCGTCGGTTTTACGAGTGCCATATTACAACAAAATATTAATCACAAACGTGATAGGATTGAATTATGAGTCACGATGAATTCACCAAACTATATGTTTATATGCAGGGGGAATTTTCTAGTATTCATAAAAAATTAGATAATATGGTTTCAAAATCGGAATTCCGTAAACTTGTCTCGACGCGAAACGGGTTGAAGATAACACACTAGAAATCAACATGATCAACTATAGTTTGAGTCGGCAAGACCGTTGGTTTGAAAAGTAGACAGCCAGTTATGAAAATTGTCTTAATGTAATTTTATTTCGGATTGTTCGAGACACTCTGGGTGTCGGCACCGAGCTTGTTGTAGGTGTCCTGAAGGATCGCTTCGCCAATTCCTCCACCAATAAGCCAAACAAGGATGAATGCAATAGGTAGGCTTAATTTTTGGTTGGTAACTTTGTCTACCGCTTCAGAGTATTTGTATATCCAATAGAAGTAGCCAGCAATTGGTATTAGCCAGATCCAAGCGGTTGGGATGTCACCACCTCGTGCATTGAGCTCTCCTTTGGTTTTGACGTACCAAAACAGTAAATAAATTCCGAGGGTGAAAATCGCAAACAATGCGACTTTTAGTGGACTTCGATACTTCATATTCTTTCCTATCTTTACTTGGGTTGCTCTAAGTATACGACGAAAAACCATAAGTATATGTATAGACAAAAACACATAATTATGCTATTGCGTAGCTTTGACAAAACACATTGATCACTCACCCCTTATTACTAATGAGTACGTTGCCGGCGATGAAGTAACAATTAGTGACGGATTCGATCCAATTCCTCGACCATTTGAACTTGATGACGTAAGTCTAGCCTCAAGACTTCCTGTTGGTCATATTGCATTCTTAGGTGATTTCGAATCTCCGAAAAACAGCTAATAACTATTTGGGAAGACCGAAGCATATATATCCTGTGGGATACTATGCTCCGCAAGTGATTCGTAATCGTAGCTATCTGGAAGTTTGAACTGGAACACGCTAAGAGACGGATATTTATTTTGGGTAAGTCGCATGGCTTGGCGTGATTCTTTTATTTCGCCAACGCAATCGAGTGGTTTGTTCCCATCTATTCCGAGTAGTTCGTTATAGGTAGAATGTAGCGCTGTATCAAGGAGTAGATTTTTGCCCCATAACTTATCTAACTGAGCTGGTTCTACGAATGAGCTCAGTGCTAAGTAGGTGAATGCGCACTTACTGCATTTTCCGCACCAGCTCATGCTGTTGCTCGATTGTACGAACGCTCGGTTGCATGAGCTGAATACATCTTTGTAGGTTTCGAACCCACATTGAGCAAACATTTCGGCAATTTTTACTTCGCTGAATTGTCTAAGCAAGGAATAGTAGCGCGATGAATCGCCAAAGTGATTTTGTAATAATTCTTGGTAATCTTTTTCAAAAGCAAGTGATTTGGAGTACTGATGATTAATACTGACACCTTGATATTCTAACGTAGGTTCGTTGGCTGAACTTTCGTTCGATACTACAACATCTTTATATCCACTGAGTATGGCTACGACCGTCCCGGTGCATGCGAAAATTGCAGAGATTGGGATATGGCCATTGAGTGCATCTAGCTTGTTACGCTCTAGAAGGAGGGGGTCGATGTGCCTATCTACCCAGAAATGCGTCAGCCCTATTGTATCTATGAGTGGTTGTAGCTGACTTCGGTGCCCGAGACTCCATGATGCTACGCGAGGCTGATCACGAAGTAATTCAACGCTCACAAGCGAATCTTTACCACCACCAATTCCGATGAGGATTCCTTCTCCATCGGTGTCATTCGCGGTAATTGGACTGCCTGTATTTGCAATAAATGGCACCTCAGTTTTTGGATCAAGCTTGTTTACATAAAAATACTCACCCAAACCTTTTTGATAGACGTTCGAGAAAAACTGGGCGCTTTTGGCATCGAGCTTTCCGTGATCTATTCGAATAGTGGATGACGGGTAGGCTTTGTAGTAGGAAACGCCAGCCATGAAAAAGAGATTTTGAAGTGCGCGGTCGAGGGAACTGTGGTCGTAATCTACATATGGAAAATCAAACACATACGATTCTGTGAACGAATAGGTTTCGTCAAAACCATATGTTAGCTCGAGGGTTTTTGATTTTTGGTCAAAATGATAGTTTTTAAATATGAACGTGTTGAATGGTTTGATTGAAGTCATATTGCCTGTACTGCTGCTTTGAACTTATTACCGCGGTCTTCGAAATCCTTAAACATATCGAAACTTGCGAATCCTGGCGAGAAAATTACTGAATCTCCTGCTTGTGCAAGTTCTTTTGCATGGGCTACGATGCTTTCAATATCTTTATTTGTATCTACGACAAAATTTTCGTATTGGATGGATGAAAGGCCAGCTTGTATCCTCTCTGCGGTCGCCCCGATAAGCAGGACTTTTCGAATATCTGCTTCATGCTTTTTGATTTCATCATAGAGTTTAGAAATGTCGAGATTTCGATCATACCCACCAATAATAACCACTTTTGGTGAGTCAATTGCATTGATGGCAGCGATCGTTGCCCCGGCTGCAGTCGAAAATGAATCATTATAAAACGTTACTTCGTCCACTGTCTGGAGTTTTTCGATGCGGTGTGGAAGGCCTTTAAATTGCCGAACTGCTTCTACTACCACAGACGCATCGTTGTCGATCACATCCCACACAGCAGCAATTGCGGCGCAAACGTTCTCGAGATTGTGGCGTCCGAGTAGGGCTACGTCTGAAGTCTTGCAGACTTTTTCGTCATCCATATAGATATCATCGCCAAGCACATAGGCACCGTTCTTTTCGGCAGGTTCTTGGCCAGCTGCAGGCACTTCGTAGGTAATCTTAAAAGCTGAGCTAACTTCGACAACTTCTCCCGAAAAATCACTGAGGCGATTGAAAACAGCGCGGTCTTTCGGTCCTTGATTGCGGAATAATTGTTGCTTAGCACCAATATATTCAGCCATGTCGGTATGCCAGTCGAGGTGTTCGGGTACTACCATCAGGCAGACTGCGATAGTTGGCGAAACACCAAGATCGATAAGCTGGAAGTTGGCGAGCTCAAGTACTACCCAGTCACTTGTCTTGATGTCATCTTTGAGCATATCAAGCGGTGCAATACCTATGTTGCCGCCTAAATGAACCGTTTTGCCGGCTTGTGTGAGTATGGCGGCAATCAGAGACGAAGTCGTGCCTTTGCCTTTCGTACCGGTGACGCCAATGATCGGGGCGGGGCAAACGCGGAAAAATTCTTCGGTAACAGTGGTAACTTTGCGTAATATACGCTCATTATTTGCGGCAACGATTAGCTTTGGGTGCAATCCTGGTGTGCGGATTATGAGATTAAATTCATCAAGGTTATCAAGATAGGAATCTCCCAAGTGAGCATCAACACCGTCAGGAACTTCAAGCTCGGGGTTGCGGTCGCAGATAGTAATGTCGTTCCCGGAGCCCCAGTAGTCGTAGGCTGCTCGTCCCTGTCTGTCGAATCCAAGTATGGCAATTTTCATTCCTCTATCATACCCTATTTGGCTGGTGACGCGCGACCCTCACTAACCGTGAGCGTTATAGACAGATACTTGTTCTACAGCTACACTAGTAGTGAAATAACTAGCGCGTTCTTATCGTGATAAAAATCAAAAAACTATCAATCACAAATTTTGCCATACTTATCAGCGTATTCGGCATTGTCATTTTTGGAATTTCGCTACGACACCAGAGGCAAACAACCCCCGACAAGCCAATTGGTTCGAGCCCGGTCGTCTCGGCTCCTACACTTTCTAAAAATAAAAAGACAGAATCACTAGCTGCTACTCAACCAAAAAAACAGGACAGCTCCAATAATTCTGCCACAACATCGAGCGAAAATACGTTTGGTAGTTCTCTTTTAGCAGGTAAAGACTACCCGCAATTGGCGTATTATGCGCTGCAAAGTCCCAACGATCCGTTGGTTGCCAGTAGCTGGCACCACGCGACTATTCAATCGGGTCGGGCATGGGATATGTCTACAGGGAGCAGCAGTACCGTGATCGCGGTGATTGATACTGGATTTGCTTTAGATCATGAAGATTTAACAGGAAAGTGGGCCACAAATAGTGGGGAAATCGGAATTACGGCAGTAGGTAGTGCATGCTGGACAGGTGTTGCGTCGAACAAAACGACTAATAACTGTGATGATGATCAGAACGGTTATATTGATGACACCAGGGGGTGGGATTTTGTGAATGACGATAATAACCCTCAAACAGGTAGTAGTAACCCAATAGGGAATGGTACGCAACATGGAACAATGGTTAGTAGCCTCATAGGTGCTCGATCCAATAATACTATCGGAAGTGCTGGTATTGATTGGCAAGCAAAAATCATGCCGCTACAAGTGCTATCCGACAATGGTGATGGCTATACCAATGCTATCGCGGCAGCAATTCAATATGCTACCGATAACGGTGCCAAGATTATCAATATGAGTCTTGGAGGCAGTGGCTATGACGTTGCAATGGACGCTGCAATCACGTATGCCACCGATCGCGGAGTATTAGTGATAGCAGCCAGTGGAAACTGTGGTGCTAGCGTTGCGAATGATTGCGCCAATATGGTTGCTCCTGGGCGCATGGCCTATCCTGCCAAATATCCCAAAGTTCTAGCTGTTGGATCGACCGATTCATCGGATGCACGAAGTTCGTTCAGTAGTTATGGTCCCGAACTTGATGTTGTAGCGCCTGGTGACCTCGTCGGGCCTCTTGCTAGCTGGAGTAGCGTCTACACAACTGACGGATATGTGAGCGCGGCGAGTGGAACATCTTTCGCTTCACCAATTGTCGCGGGAGTTGCAGGAATTCTTCGGGCGCAAATGGGCAACCCTACAATGGCTCAGTTGCAACGAGCGATTATTGATTCTGTCGATAAAGTAGCTGGCATGAGCGCGGCTGGGCGGACAGACCTGTATGGTGCAGGGAGAGTGAATGCTCACAAAGCCACACTTCTCGCAAGTGCCTATGTAAATCCACCCGGATCTGTCGGTACGACGGAGATTCAATCTCGACAGCCTGCCAGAGGAGGACTCACGCGTTCCGCATCAGGAGCTGTAGCTACAGACGAATGGATACTGCTGGTTTGCAGGGTTGATATGACTGACACATGTTCTAGCACTGTAACGAACGGGGCCTCTATTCAACGGCTCAACCCCAATGATCTCTCCAAAGGCGCTGGCGTTTACTACACGTTCATAAAAGGCTCAAGCTTGAGCGCCGGAACATCTACGCTTTCTGTACACAGCAGGAACTACGCCACCAAAATTGGTGATGTAACGAGGTAGTCTTTAGCTATTTTTACGTAACCTAAATGTAGTAGTTTGCCAATCGGGAATATTAAACGTGCCGATGAGCTATTTAGTCTCGGTCAGCAGTTGCGGCAGAACGCCGCTATCAATCACAAAATCCTGCCCGGTGATATTGGTTGCATGGTCTGAAGTAAGGTAGACAATAAGATTCGCTATCGATTCGGGTGAAATGAGCTCTCTAATGAGTTGTTTGTTTAGTAAAG
Organism: uncultured Candidatus Saccharibacteria bacterium; assembly: GCA_964494545.1. Taxonomy (GTDB): domain Bacteria; phylum Patescibacteriota; class Saccharimonadia; order Saccharimonadales; family AWTP1-31; genus JAPLYT01. The sequence goes on from CAZBRN010000027.1 coordinate 10,265, forward strand.
CATCTATCTGGTTTTTGGTTAAATGTTCGAAAAGCATTGGAGTAGCGACCGCACCAGGAGTAATACTGTTAACCCTAATATTATACTTTGAAAACTCAATACTAAGAGATCGTGTAATGCTCGTCAACGCCGCTTTGGATGCTGCATATGCAACCATGCCTTCTGAAGTTACTTTGGCGTGAATCGAGCTAATATTCACAATGTTTGACCATGATTCATGCTGAGAATTTGCGTACAATAATGGCTGGAGCAAAGAGGCTAATAACAAGGGCGCTTTTGCGTTAACTTGCAAGGTTTCATCCCAATCATGAGGCGTATAATGTATTATTTTATTGACTCTTTGTACAGCCGCACAATTAACGAGTAAACTTATTTGATTATATTTCGTCTTTATCTTATGAACGGTTTTCTCAATATTTTTCGAATCTTTCAGATCACATTTCATAATTGTGAAATTTTTACTCTCTAAATCAGTTAACTCGTGTTTGTCCAAGCCGACCACCGCCCAACCGTTGTCTAGTAGGGTCTGACAGATTATAGAACCTATTCCGCCCGATGAACCTGTGACAATTGCAATTTTCATTTATCCCAAGAATTCAGGTATAGTGACTACTATATGTTAGATATAACAGTCGGATGTTTAATCGAATACGAAGATTCTCTCGTCATGGTTTTTGAAGAGCAAGAGGGACTTGATTCGTGGGACATTCCTGCCGGACACATGGAACAAAGCGAGACACCTCAACAGGCTGTAAGGCGCGAAGTGCTTGAAGAAACCGGAATAATCCTCACATCAAAGGATAAAATTGATTTTAGCGGTGTCTTTTACGATAAATCTGCTCAAAAAACTACCGTTCATTTTCTATTCAAAATTAAACTCACGAAAAAACCTCAACTAAGACCAACTGATACTGATATTAAAAGTATTGCCTTAAAAAATAAGAATCAAATCAAATCGATACTAACCGACAAGCAGTATGAGCATGAACTTGCCAAAAAAAGACTCGAAACGTATCTATATAACGATGCAAAAGTGACAGATTTTCCATTAGTACAAATTTAATTATCGATTATAGAGTGAACTGATACTTCGAGTAAGTCTAACTGTCGATGGTTTTTTTGACGAGTTCAGCGACTTGGCGAGGGGTCATGTCGGCTTTCAAGATTA